>CALISP010000105.1 GCA_938041705.1 uncultured Cocleimonas sp.
AGTTTAGCTGATCTTAAGTTGTTACCGAATGCACTTCGGAAGCTTGATAAAGTATAGTTTTAAAATTTATTCATTAGATGATAAAAAAGCGCTTGAAAGCCAATATCGGTAGTGTATACTTGCCGCCTCTTCGGTATAGAGCAGTGTTAGTTTTAACTAATATTGCATTGATAACGTAGAAAAGGGGTGTTAGCTCAGTCGGTAGAGCAGTTGACTTTTAATCAATTGGTCGAGAGTTCGAATCTCTCACACCCCACCATATACAAAAAGCCTGCAGATTCATCTGCAGGCTTTTTTGTTTCTGCATTACACTCATTCTAATCTACAACCTCCGAGTATATTTATATCTAGGCATTATTGTGTCAGTGTATTTTTAACCGTTAAACATAGATTGATAACGGTCACGAAGCAGGTTCTTTTGTACTTTTCCCATGGTGTTTCTGGGTAACTCATCAATAATAATAATTTTCTTGGGATGTTTGAAACGCGCAATGGACTGTTTGATCATGATCATTATATTTTCAAGGTCTGGCGAATAGCCTGGTTCTGGTATTACGATTCCTAATACCGTCTCGCCGAAATCAGGGTGAGGTACACCGATAACAGCGCTTTCGAGAACACCTGGTTGTTCATCCAATATCAGTTCAATTTCTTTTGGATATATATTGTATCCTCCAGAGATAATCAGATCCTTATCTCGTCCAACTATATGGAGATAACCCTCTGCATCAATCTTGCCAAGGTCACCAGTAATAAAGAAACCATTCTTTCGAAGTTCGGCAGCCGTTTTTTCAGGCATTTGCCAATATCCTTTAAATACGTTTGGGCCTCGTACTTCTATAGCACCAGTTTCTCCCGTTGGTAGATTTTCACCACTTTTAGTATCCGTAATTTTCACTTCGATTCCTGAGAGTGGATAACCAACAGTACCTGCTCTACGATCACCATCATAAGGGTTCGATGTATTCATATTAGTTTCTGTCATGCCATAACGTTCAAGAATACGATGGCCAGTTCTATCTTCAAACTGAATGTGAGTTTCTGCTAATAAGGGAGCGCTACCTGAGACAAAAAGGCGCATATGTTGTACGAGAGTTTTAGCTAAACGGGGATCCCCTAAGAGACGTGTATAGAAAGTAGGTACCCCCATCATGGTGGTAGCTTGAGGTAGATATTCAATTACTTTATCAAGATTAAAACCAGTTAAGAAGATCATACTTCCTCCACTGGCTAATATTACATTAGAGGCAACAAATAGACCGTGTATATGAAAGATTGGCAAAGCGTGTAATAGAACATCGTCAGCTGTAAAACGCCATTCCTTGGCAAGAACGTGCGCATTTGATAGTAAATTGCCTTGAGTTAGCATTGCGCCTTTAGAACGTCCGGTTGTTCCAGATGTATAAAGGAACACTACTAGATCATCCAGACCTCTCTCTATTGTTTTGAAAGATGAAGATAAAGTATTGGCTTTTTCCATTAGAGTGCCACTACCATCAATATCCAAAGTTTCAATTATCGTTCCGAAACTATTGGCCATTACTGATAAGTTGTTTTCATTAGAGCTATCGCAAACTAACAGAGCTGCTCCGCTATTTTCGATAAAGTAAGATAATTCATCGACTGTATAAGCAGTGTTAAGTGGTAATAAAATTAGGCCAGCTTGAACACATGCTGCATATAATGCCAGAGCTTCAGGTGATTTGTGAACTTGAACAGCAACTCGATCACCCACTTTAAGACCGATTTGGGTAAAGGTGTTCGCAATTCTGGAAGCCACCTCTAGAAACTTTTCATGAGTAATGATCTCATCACTTTCAAGTATCAGAAATGGTGTCGATTTTCCTGAATATTTACCAAACAGGTCATCATAAAGAACATTTGCCATACAGTTACCTTTAAGTGAGTTTTGCAAAATAAGAAGAAGCAAGCGTTAAACTAGACGAAGTTTCATCCATCCTTCTTTATAAGATTAATTCTTAGCTAACTATTTCAATAAAGAAGAATATTTCTTTAATTGTGATTTTTACAAGGTTGAGATCATGGAACTGATTTTTCTAATTTTTCTTGATTATTTTGAGCCATAAACTTAATCATAGAAGGAAGTCTTTTACCTTGAAGCATCATGTGGTCTCGCATTAAATCATTTGCTTTACGTTCATCACCATCAAAAATAGCTTCATATATTTCTATATGCTCTTCTGCAGATTTTGCTAAACGCCCACGCATATCATAAGGAATGGATCTGTATGCGTTTAAATGAATACCTATTTGTTTAAGTTGTGAAATTAACCATTTGTTTCTACTGGCTCTATGAATGGCAGAATGAAAATCTAAATTACAGATGCTATATAACTTCCTATCGTTAGAGGCCGCTGCCGCTTTACATTTTTCAAGTTGATCCATTATTGCTTTAGCATGTTCTTCGGTTAATGAGCCTGCAGCTAATCTACAAGCCATTCCTTCAAGTTCAGCAGATACTTCAAATAAGTCTAATAGTTCTTCAGGGGTTAATACTCGAACAAAAGCACCTTTCCTAGGTCTGGTTTCTAGAAGGCCACTGCTTACCATTACACGAATAGCTTCACGAATTGGAGTGCGGGATACCTGAAAGCGATCAGCTAATTCAGTTTCTTCTAATTGATCACCAGGTCTTAAAGACCCACTAGAGATATCTTGAGTTATTTGTGAAATTAATTTATCGGCCGACCTAGTCATTCGTAATCACATGTTTTTTAAAAATACAAAAATATCATGATATTGCTGCTATATGCAATACATAGAGGTGTTTTAAATATATTTATATCTTGTATATGGATAAATATAAGAATAATATCGACAAGCTATTATTAATAATAAGCAATACTAAGGAGAAATGGAATGATGAGTTTAAGAGTAATAAAAGGATTAACCTTAATGAGTGCAGTGCTCATTTCAAGTGCATCAATGGCTACAGATTTAAAACTATCTCACCAATGGTCAAACAAAGATGTGCGTCACAAAGTTGCACAGATTGTTGCAGATGAAGTTAAGGCAGCTGATGTTGATCTTAATATTAAAATTTTTGGCTCTAAGTCATTATTTAAGCCACGTGAACAATATAAACCTCTAAGTCGTGGTCGTTTAGATATGACGGTTTTGCCCCTTAGTTATGCGGGTGGACAACAGCCAACTTTTAACCTTACTCTAATGCCAGGTCTTGTTAAAAATCATGATCATGCAGCTCGCTTAAGTCAGTCACCTTTTATGGATGCTATTCAAGAAAAAATGGCAGAAGATGACGTGATGGTTCTTGTACATGGTTATCTTGCTGGTGGATTTGTAGGTAAAGAAAAATGTATCACCAAGCCTTCTGATGTTAAGGGCCTTCAGACTCGTGCTGCAGGAAAATCTTTTGAACAAATGTTAGTTGGAGCGGGTGCGTCAATCGCATCAATGGCTTCATCTGAAATTTACAGTGCGATGCAGACTGGTGTACTTGATGCAGCGAATACATCTTCATCATCATTCATGTCTTATAGAATTTTTGAGCAAGTGAAATGCTATACCCCAGCAACAAAGGACATAGCACTTTGGTTCTTATACCAACCACTTCTGATGAATAAGTCTAAGTTTGAAGGACTTACAAAGCCTCAACAAGCAGCTTTACTTGCTGGAGCAAAGAAGGCTGAAGCGTATTATCTAGAAGAAGCTAAAAAACAAGATGCTGCATCAGTAGAGACGTTTAAAAAAGCAGGTGTAGAAATTGCAGAAATGACTCAAGCAGACTTTGATGCATGGCGTGCAATAGCTAAAGAGACATCATATAAGAAGTTCGTAGAGAGTGTTCCTGAAGGACAGAAGATGCTCGATATGGCTCTAGCTGTAGAATAACGAATCTTTTATTAGTTAATGTATTCGTTCGGGCAACAAATATGATTTGTTGCCCGAGTTTATTTTATAGTTGTTTGTGAGTGTTTCTAATATGACCAACGATATTACTGAAAATCTTCCTGATGAAGTAATTGAAAAGCCGTTTTTAATTAGAGTTATCTTAGCCTTATCGACAGTAGCTGGTTGGTGTTCAGCATCAATGATTCTGATTGCTGTATTTATTACCTGTCAAATGATTTTTGTGCGTTCAGTATTCAATCAATCCACCATTTGGCAAACTGAAACAGTCATTTATTTAGTGATTGCGGCAACTCTCATCGGTTTACCCTTCGTTCAAAAAGTTCGTGGTCATGTTAATGTCGATTTAATTCCCTTGTTACTTCCTAAGCGAATTAGATACTTTCTCGCATTATTTACCGTACTAATTTCTGCATTAATCGTTGCGGTGATGTTTTGGTATGGTTTTGAATATTGGCATATAGCTCTAAAAAAGAACTGGGTTTCAGATACGGTAATGGAAGTTCCATTATGGATTCCTTATTCAGCTTTGCCGATAGGGTTTGGTTTGTTCTTCTTGCAGTTGATGGCAGATTTTTTCTCTCTAATTTTAAAAATTGAAAGTCCTTTTGGGTTGGGAGATAAATAATGGATCCACTCACTTTAGGTGCCTTAGTAGGCATATCCACAATCTTAGTTTTGTTTTCTGGGGTATCTGTCGGAATAGGGCTTTTAATTGTTTCTGCTGTATTTTTAATGATATTTGATGGCTTTGGTTCTTTGGAGCTAATGCCAGAATTACTTTTTGGAAAGTTAGATAGTTTTGCATTGTTGTCGATACCCATGTTTATCATAATGGGCGCCTCAATATCCTCAACCAAAGCGGGTGCTGATCTTTATGAAGCCTTAGAAAGATGGCTTACAAGAGTGCCTGGTGGCTTGGTTATTTCCAATTTGGGTGCATGCGCGATGTTTGCTGCAATGTCAGGTTCTAGTCCAGCGACCTGTGCAGCAATAGGTAAGATGGGAATACCTGAGATGTTGAAACGAGGTTACCCAGCCACTATTGCCACTGGTTCTATTGCAGCTGGTGGTACTTTAGGTATCTTAATACCACCTTCAATCACTATGATTGTATATGGCATTGCGACAGAGACTTCTATTGGCCGCTTATTTTTAGCGGGTGTAATACCGGGTTTATTGTTAGTGAGCCTATTTATGGCTTGGTCCATTTATGCAACCTGGAAATCGGGTGCTAGAAAAGACTTACAACAGAGGGTATATAGCTGGAAAGAAAAATTTGAAATTTTGCCACGAGTAATTCCCTTTTTAGTGATTATAGCTGGCGTTCTTTATTCAATGTATGGCGGTATAGCAACACCTTCTGAAACAGCAGCGGTTGGGGCTATGCTATGCCTAGTGATATCAATCATTGTTTATAAATTATTAAACCCTAAAGACCTATGGGCAATTCTACGAGATAGCACCAAAGAAAGCGTAATGATTTTATTTATCATTGCAGCTGCGGGTGTTTTCTCATACATGTTATCCAGTTTGTTCATTACACAGTCTATTGCGGAATGGATTAGTAACTTAGATATCAATCGTTGGGTATTGATGGGACTGATTAATGTATTTTTATTAGTAGCTGGATTTTTCCTTCCACCAGTAGCCGTTATCTTAATGGTAGCTCCCATTTTGTTGCCTGTCATTGTGACAGCAGGTTTTGATCCTATATGGTTCGCCGTTATATTAACCATCAATATGGAGATAGGCTTAATTTCGCCTCCTGTTGGGCTTAACCTCTATGTTATTAATGGAATCGCTCCTGATATACCCTTAAAAACTATCTTGATTGGTTCACTGCCTTTTGTTGCTTGTATGGTAATTGCCATTATTCTTATAAGTTTGTTTCCAGGTATCGCGACTTGGTTGCCTGAAGTCCTTATGGGTAAAGCAATATAAATTTCACGTTACAAATTTAAGTTCTATAGGAAACAATATGACTACTCAATATAAAATGCGTCGCATTGGACTAATCGTGCCTAGTTCAAATGTAACTATGGAAACAGAAATACCAGCCTTGCTTCGTGCTCGAGAAGCAGTGTTGGAAGATCGGTTTACTTTTCACTCCTCACGAATGAGAATGAAAAATGTTGATGCTGAAGAATTAATACGTATGGATAATGATAGTTTGCGTTGTGCTGCTGAATTGTCAGATGCCGCAGTTGAAGTACAAGCCTATGCTTGTCTTGTCGCAATTATGAGTAGGGGACTTGGTTATCATAAAGTTTCAGAAAAAAACCTCTACGCAGCTAGTCAAGAAAACGGTATCACTGTTCCAACCGTTAGTTCTGCTGGTGCATTGGTTGATGCCTTGCATTCAAGAGGCGTAAAGAAAGTGTCAATTATATGTCCTTATATGAAACCACTCACCAAACTAGTGGTAGATTACATTGAGCATGAAGGTATAGAAGTACAAGATTATCTTGCCCTTGAGATACCAGATAACCTTGATGTAGCAGCTCAAGACCCTAACGCCCCTGCAGAGTTATGGAAAAGATTGGATGTCTCTGGTGTTGATGCGATAGTGGCTTCTGCATGTGTGCAAATGCCATCATTACCTGCAATTGCAAAAATAGAACAAGAATCAGGAATACCTACAATTTCGGCTGCTGTGGCAACTACCCGAAGTATTTTACAGGCTTTAAATTTAGAACCTGTCGCTCCAGGTGGTGGTACTTTTTTGAAAGCTTAAATATGTAAATTGGTCTCTTGATTTTTCAGTGGGCTTTTATTCTGTTTTGTTTATCTTTCCTTTAATGACTTCTATATCATAAGATTTTTATTGTTTGCACTCGATAAGTTGTATCACTATTTATGAATGATCTTTTAGTTTTAATTGCCACAGGAGGTTTTGCTGGTTTTATGGCCGGTATGCTTGGTATTGGTGGTGGTATTATCATTGTGCCAGTATTGGTTTTTTTGTTTCGCTATCAAGGTGTTGATTCCGACATTATTATGCATACTGCGATAGGTACTTCATTGGCGACAATCGTAGTTACCTCTTTGTCTTCTATTCGCGAACATCAAGCTCATGGTGCAATTATTTGGCCAATAGTGAAAGTAATAACACCTAGTATCATTATTGGTGCTTTTATAGGAACTGCTATTGCTAAAGGTTTGGCCAGCGATACACTTCGTTTGATATTTGCTCCGTTTATGTTGCTGGTTGCATGGCAGATGGCCTTTGGAAAACCACCTAAGGCACAAAGAGAATTGCCTCAAAGGAGCGGCTTATTTTTAACGGGTGGTTTTATTGGTGGTTTGTCTTCGCTTCTTGGCATTGGTGGTGGGGCATTAAACGTACCTTTTATGACTTTTTGTAATGTCTCCGTGCGTAAGGCGGTTGCGACATCAGCTGCAATAGGTTTACCTATTGCTCTTGCTGGGACTATTGGTTTTATTATTTCTGGTTGGAATGTAGCTAACTTACCCGAGTGGAGTTTAGGTTACATAAATATAAAGTCGTTACTTAGTATAGTTATAGCCAGTGTTTTTACAGCTCCATTAGGCGCTAAGCTAACGCATATAATTCCAGTACATTTGTTAAAAAAGGCTTTTTCTGTATTGCTTTTGATTGGTGCTATCAAGTTTATATTAGAATAATAAGAATCGGGAAATTAAGATATAGTTTAAAAGTAGGGGGGTGTCATTTCATCTCATCTTCTAATTCATTTCGGGTGTAATACTCATCAATAATATAAGCCAAAGTAGAATATTCCAAAAAAGTAAGATGACAATGTAACTAGTTTTAACGGTTAGATGAGTCCAATCGAGGCTTTCTAAGTGAAGATACATTCGACCAGCGATCAAAAATCCAAATGACCATACTATTGGTATACCTATCATCGCAGGCCAAATCCAATCTCCATGCCATGTGTTCAAATTATTTGAAATACTAGGAAAAAACAACGTTAATACTGGTGAAGCAACATAAAATAATCCTATTCCCAGAAAACCCATACTGAGAAGGCTCACAACAATGCTTATGATAAAAGCGATAAGAGAAAACTGCATCACTTTTGATGTTGGCCAGAGCTTAAATTTCATTTATACACATCAGTTTTAAACAATAATGTTTACTTATACCAAAATACTACTCGATCAGTATATTTATCCTAGATAAGGAGAAACAATATCGAGACATTGCTTAGTATAGGATTTTTTCTCTCCTACAGGGCCAACATAATCAATAGCAGCTGCTGCGTCTTCTATGCTCGATCCTTTAGAAATAGCCCATGTTGCTAAATATTGAGAAGCCATGCAGCCACCTGCGGTAGCAACATTATCTCTTGCCATAAAGGGTTGGTTTAATACTTCTACTCCGGCTTCAATTACCCAAGGTTTTGTTGTTAAATCAGTACAGGCAGGTAGCCCATTGAGTAAATCAAGTTCTGCCATTAAGAGTGTCCCTGAACATTGGGCCCCAACAATTTGTCGACTGGTATCTAGATTTATCTGACTCATAATCGAATCATTTTTTGCAACTTCGCGCGTGTATATCCCACTGCCAAACAACACGATATCCGCATCATCGCAAAAGGATAAATCTTGTTG
>CALISP010000106.1 GCA_938041705.1 uncultured Cocleimonas sp.
CACCGAATGTTTTTCCATGAATTCCGACATGTCGATGCGTACCATCGCATCAGACGTATCAAATAAGAAGTTAGATAGCGCTTTGGTTAACTCTGTTTTACCCACACCTGTTGGACCTAGGAATAGAAAAGATCCACTAGGTCGGTTAGGGTCAGACAAACCTGCGCGTGCGCGTCTAATCGCGTTTGAAACGGAAATAACGGCCTCATCTTGCCCGATTACTTGCTTACTAAGTTCGTCTTCCATGCGTAATAGTTTATCGCGCTCGCCTTCCAGCATTTTTGAGACAGGAATTCCTGTCCAGCTTGCTACTATTTCAGCAATCTCTTCTTCGCTGACTTTGTTGCGCAATAACTGAAAGTCTTGAGTTATATTTTCATTGCTAGCTGCTTGAATTTGTTTTTCCAATTCAGGGATACGCCCATATTGCAGTTCTGACATACGCTGCAGATCACCCGCACGATGGGCTGTTTCAAGCTCAATACGCGCTTGGTCTAAAGCTTCTTTGATATGTGCCGTACCTTGAACTGCTGCTTTCTCTGATTTCCAAATCTCTTCTAAATCAGAAAATTCTTTTTCATGAGTTGAAATTTTCTCTTCAATTTCGCTCAAGCGTTTTTTCGAAGCATCATCGTTTTCTTTTTTTAAGGCTTCACGTTCGATTTTGTACTGGATTATCTTGCGCTCTAATTTATCCATCGCCTCTGGTTTTGAGTCGATCTCTAAACGTATTCTTGAACCCGCTTCATCAATCAAGTCGATTGCTTTATCGGGTAGTTGACGATCAGTAATATATCGATGCGAAAGGGTAGCCGCCGCCACAATTGCAGGGTCAGTTATTTCAACACCATGATGCGCTTCATACTTTTCTTTTAAGCCACGTAAAATCGCAATCGTGTCTTCGACAGAAGGCTCATCCACAATAATCTTTTGGAAACGACGCTCTAGCGCAGCATCTTTTTCTATATATTTGCGATGCTCATCTAAGGTAGTGGCGCCCACACAATGTAATTCTCCTCGAGCCAATGCAGGCTTTAACATATTACCCGCATCCATCGATCCTTCAGCTGCACCCGCACCTACCATGGTATGAAGCTCATCGATAAATAGAATCACGTTGCCATCTGATTTAGCAATGTCAGCAAGTACCGCTTTTAAACGCTCTTCAAAATCACCTCTAAATTTAGCTCCAGCCAAAAGTGCAGCGAGGTCGAGAGATAACAAACGCTTATTTTTAAAGCTATCAGGTACCTCACCATTAACGATACGTGTTGCCAAGCCTTCGACAAGTGCTGTTTTACCAACACCTGGCTCTCCAATTATCACAGGGTTGTTTTTAGTGCGACGTTGCAATATTTGCACCATACGACGAATTTCTGCATCGCGTCCAATAATTGGGTCAATCTTTCCTTGTTCTGCGCGTTCCGTTAAATCAATTGTATATTTTTTTAAAGCCTCACGTTGGTCTTCAGCGTTTGGGTCATTTACTGATTGACCTCCACGTACAGTTTCTACAGCTTTCTCTAATGCCGCTTTTGTAGCACCATTGTTTTTAAGTATTTCTTTAAGCTCACCTTTATCTTCCAGAACTGCCAGAATAAATAAATCAGATGAGATATATTGATCGCCTCTCTTTTGAGCTAATTTATCAGTTACGTTTAAGACACGACTTAAATCATTGGATATATGAATATCTCCAGCGTCTCCGCCCGAAACACTAGACATTCGATCTAAAGCTTCACCTAATTGCGAACGAACTAAATTTACGTTTACGCCTGCTTGCATAAGCAAACTTCGAATACTGCCGCCTTCTTGGTCAAGCAAAGCGACCATTAAATGGTTTGGTTCTATAAATTGATGATCACGGCCTACCGCAAGTGACTGAGCATCTTGCAAGGCCAATTGAAATTTACTCGTTAATTTATCTGTTCTCATGTTGTTACCTAATATTTTTGGATGAGCAAAAATTGCTCACTGATGGTAATAAGATATGGACAAGCTAATACTATTCAAGAAACAGAATTCTTTATGGATATAGATCAAGGTTTTGTCAAAAAAACAAAATAGGAGTCTATTTAGATTCTCTAGGAATCAAGTGGGTATTAGAGAGACTTTCTCAAGGAAGTAACAGGAGTGATAGAAATAGAGCTTAGAATTATTAATAAAAGAACACCCCCCTACTTTTAGTACTTTTTTATTATATCCCAGGTCAATAAAGTATTCAGATCACATCAAAAATAGCTTAGCTGCAATAATTAAAAGAGAAACCCCTAATATCAAACGAACAAATTTCTCGCCTTTCTTCAGTGACACTTTCACCGCAAAAAAAGTACCAAGCATCATTCCAATAGATAACGCAACGGCGGCAAACCAATTAACATTTCCCGTCCAAATAAACATAATGACTGCTGGTACAGTAAACACCATCACTATAAAAACTTTATGCATATTAATTTTTATTAAGTCCATACCATACAAATGTAATAACGTAGCCATGATGACAAAGCCCACACCTGCTTGTATAAATCCACCATAAAAACCTACAGCAAACATGACAGGCCATTGAAGCCAGCTACTCCATTTGTGGTTTTTTGCGTGTTCGATGACATCTGCTTTTGGGAACATTAAGGTAATAATTATCAGTACCATTACCACGCCTAATATTTTTGTAAAAAGTGCATCATCAATTTTCACAGCATAAAATGCGCCTAAAATGCCGCCCGGCAAAGTCATTAATGAAAGCTTTAAACTTAAAGGAAAATCAGAGTGATTGGCTTTTTTATATGCCGCTACACCACTCAATGCTTCTACTTGAATCGCGATACGATTTGAACCATTGGCAACGGTTGCGTCATAACCCATAAATATCATCAAGGGAATTGTGAGTGCGGAACCACCCCCAGCAAGTACATTTAAAAAGCCTGCGACAGCACCAACTACAGCAAGAATGATAAAATTTAAAGGGTCAGCAGCTGGCATGTTAACTAGTAGATGTTAGGAAGCAATTGAAGCATCACGTAAGTGACGGCCGACTGCAATCCAAGCGCCGATTAATCCTAAGGCACTGCTTGCGAGTAAAATATAGAGTGTGGTTGAAAGACTTAAGCCACTAATAATAAAAGTGCTGCCATAGAGTTTGGCTAGTTCGTTAACGGGAGCTACAAAACTAATCAAAGCAAGATGCACCAATACTAGGCTAATAACACCACCAAAGAGTCCATACCAAATGCCTGTGTATAAAAAAGGTCGGCGAATATAGCTGGCACTAGCTCCAATTAGTTTTGAAACTTCGATTTCTTCTTTACGGTTTTCGATATTCAGTTTTATAGTATTACCGATGACCAATAATACCGTGAGCGCGAGAAGCCCAGATATGATAAAAATAGCCCTCTCTGAAATACGCAAAATACTTCGCAGTCGACTGACCCATTCTAGATCCATTTGGACTAAGTCAATCTCGGGGTAGCTTTCCAATTTATCCGCAAGTTTTTGCATATCATCTGTAGGATTAGCAATAAGGTCAATATGAGGTGTAACTACTAATACATGTGGTAATGGGTTCTCATCAAGAGTTTCTAGTGTTTCTGCAAATCCTGTTATTTTACGAAAATCCTCTAATGCTTCATCTCGTGGGACTAAAACAACCTTATCTATTTGCGATAGTTCTTGGATTAAATCGCCGCGATCTCTTGCCTGTTGTTCAGAAATATTCTGCTTAATGAATAGTGATATTGTCGGCACTTCACGTTTGTCGTCAGTTAATGATTTAAGGTTCTGAAGTAAAAGATATAAACTGCTAGGTAAACACAAAGCTATACCGATAACTGCAAGCGTAATCCATGTGGACAAGTTTGACTGCCATAGGCGTCTTAAACTATAGCTAATTGCTTCTTTGTGGTGCCCTATCTGAGTGCTTATTAAAGAGCCCGATTGATTGTATTTGGCACCCATCAGGTTTTCACTTTACGTAATACGATGATGCGTTTTTTCATTTCTTTTATTAAGGCATGATCATGACTGGCGATTAACACTGTAGAACCGTAGTCATTAAACTGTTTGAAAGTATGCATAATGTCAGTAGCAAGGTCAGGATCTAGATTACCTGTAGGCTCATCTGCTAAAATTATTGCAGGTTTATTAACTACCGCACGAGCAATGCCAATTCGTTGTTTTTCTCCTGCCGATAACATTTGCGGATATTGCTTTTCTTTTGAGAGCAGATTAACCTTATCTAAAGCAGCTCGGACTCTGCGATTAATATCTTGTGGGCGCATGCCTTCAATTTTTAAAGGTAAAGCAATATTGTCAAAAACAGTGCGATCAGCCAATAAATGATGATCCTGAAAAATCATGCCAATGTTTCGACGAAATGCGGGTATTTTACGTAGTTTGATTTTTTGGGTATTCTGACCTGCAACGATGACTTCACCTGCAGAGGGTGTATCTAACAAAGCAATGAGTTTTAATAAGGTACTTTTGCCAGCACCAGAGTGACCGGTTAGAAAAGCCATTTCACCTTGTTGCAACTCTACGTTGACATTATATAACGCCAATTGCCCAGTAGGATATTGTTTGCTGACTGTATTAAATTCAATCATTAGAAGTTTTTGATTTTATGCCCGTTTGAGCAATACAGTGTACTCATATTATGTCTGAACGCAATCTGAGCTTTTTGAATTTTCAATACACTATTTGGAAAACTCTTTTTTAAATGAGTATTTTTATTAACTTTAAATTTACTCGTCAGTTTTTAGATGTCTTTTGTTTATAGATGAGGATGTGATGAATACAATAACTAAATACTTTATGGCTGTTTGCGTTACGTGCTTATTATGGCAAACAACAGTTGTAGCGGAAGATACCAAATCAAAACAAGCGACTACTCATGTTGAAAATGTGGGTGAATTTCGTGGCGCTAAAGATGCTACACATCCGGCTTGGTTTAAAGAAAGTTTTCTTGATCTTGAAGATGATATTGCAGAGGCAACTGATAATAATAAACGTTTGGTTATTTATTTCTGGCAACCTGGCTGTCCATATTGTGATCAATTATGGAGTGATAACTTTGCTGAGCAAAAAATAGTTGATGAGTTTCGTCAAAATTTCGATATTGTTGCTCTAAACATGTGGGGCGATCGTGAAATAGTGAATGTTGGCGGCAAAGCATATAGTGAAAAAAGCTTTGCTGAAGCGCTCGGAATAAAATATACCCCAACCTTATTATTCTTTGATGAAAAACGGAAGGTGATTCATCAACTTAATGGGTATGTTCCTATTGAGAACTTTCAAAAAAGCATGACTTACGTTTCTGGTAAGCATGAAAAAAGTTTAAGTTTTGGTGAGTTCTCTGTGGCAGAAGAGAGTAATTTAAGGGATGAAAAACATAATGGTTTAAATAAACAAGACTTTTTTATTGCTCCAACTTTTAATCTTGATAGAAGAAATGTTAAATATAGTGATAAAAAATATACAGCTATTTTCTTTGAAGCAGAGAATTGTAAAAACTGTGACTTACTTCATCAAAAGACGCTTAAAGATAAAACCACGTTAGCCTTGGCACAAAGATTTATTGCTGTTCAACTTGATCGCTTTTCAAATGACAACATAGTTACGCCATTGGGAATTAGTATTACCGCCAAACAATGGGCAACTAATTTAGGTGTGGAATATTTACCTGCTATGATCTTCTTCGATAATAAAGGAAATCAAGTGATGCGCGTAGATACCCAGCTAAGAACCTTTCATGTTCAATACGTCTTCGATTATGTATTGTCAGGGGCTTATAAAAGCGAAGCTAACTTTCAAAGATATATTTCAGCTAGAGCAGATAGGATTAGAGAAAAAGGTACTGATGTAGATATTTTTGCTTATTAAAAATACATATATTTATCAGAATTTTTTTTCAATATGTTCTAAAACATGTTTTTAGTAAAATAAACTATACTAAAACTAATAAATATTTTTGATGGGCTAAGAGATTAAAAAATAATATAAATCTGTTAAAAATTATGCGAGATAGTTGGCTCGAGGTAGCCAAAAATGGAGACTGATAAACTTATTGTTGTATCAGAAATGAGTGAGGAAGAAAAAGAGTTGGTTAAAATCCAACTATCAAAAATCTTAAAGAGCACTTATTTTAACTCTGCGAAACGGATGAAGCGTTTCTTAGAGTATGTAGTAGAAAAGACACTTGCCGGTAAAGGTAATCTTCTAAAGCAATATACAATTGGAGTTGAAGCTTTAGAATTTCCGGATGACTTTGATTCTGATAACAATCCAGCTGTTCGAATAATGGGGGGTAGAGTTCGTACTCGTCTTAATGATTTTTATAAAAACATAGAAAATAATCAAATAATTATCGAAATTCTAAAAGGAACTTATGCTCCAGAATTTCGTTTTAACACCGTTAATACAAAAATATCTAATACTCAATTAAAAGCTGAAAACAAGGGTTTAGAAACATCCTCAGGTCCCAGAATCGCTTTAGTTAGTTTTTCTGATAAAACTCAAAGCGCGATTAGTAATCGTCTAGTACTTAGAGTAACGGATGTTTTAGCGAGAGAGCTTAGTAATTTTGTCCTTGCTAAATTTATCGTTTATAACCCTCTTTCAGATAAAAGTGAATCCTATAAGTTGCATCAAGAGATTGATACAGACTACAAGTTAAATTTATATGTACAAGAACTTCCGAACAAGCAGTACGAGTTACTTTGTCGCCTTACAGATTTTAATGGAGAGGTAGAGTGGTCTGAAAGTTATAGCATTAGTGCTGATATACCATTGGGTGATCAAGAGGATATATTTGCAAAGTTAATAACGATGGTTGTAGACCCGCAACAAGGCAAACTACATATGAATTGGGCACGGCGACTGTTGCTGAATAAAGAAACTATTCCTGCTAAATATAAGGCTGCCGTGTATTACCGTCACTTTTACGATAACTTAGATATTGAATCGTTTAGCCAAGCAGTAGAAGCTTGTGAATCAGCAATCGAAAGAAACTCTGATGACATCATTGCTAATATTATGTTATCTGATCTTTGCCGCAGAGATTATGTTCACTGCTTTAATATTATTAATTCGCCTGTAATTAAGGGTGTGCAATATGCCGAAAGAGCAACACATTTGAGGCAGGATTCTCATGAAGCTCATTTTGCCTTGGGTCAGATATTTTTCAGCCAAGGTGATTGGGATAGATGTTTAGATGAGTTGGTTCTTGCTCGAAGCATTAACCACTGTAATGCAGTTGTAGAATATGCCTGTGGGTTTCATTTTTGTTTAATGGATAGGTGGGAAGAGGGTTTGGCTTTAGTTAAAAAAGCGATGGGAATGTCTAAGAATTACCCCTCTTGGTATCATCTGATTGTTTCACTATCCTACTATAGAAAAGGTAACTATAAGGAAGCATTAACAGAAGCTGAAAAAATAGTATCCCCAGGAGTTGCACATGGTCCTTTAGTAAGGTGTATTGCATATTCACAGTTAGGTGAGATAGATAAAGCAAAAAAAGAACTACAAGAGATCGCTATCAGAATGCCCAATATAAAAACAAATGGGCATTCATTACTTAAACGTTTTTTTGGAAATGAAGAACTTACTAAAAAAATATGGGAAGGCCTTGAGATATCGATTAAAGCATAACTGGACTATCATTTGAAACCGTATTCATAGGCTGAATATTGAATTCAGCTGCAAACTGCTCTGTTAAATCTTGTAGTTCAATAAGTGATCTAAACATATCGATAGAACCTTCTTCAGGTAACACATCAGTACCTTGCTCAATAAGTGCAAAATCTCTTAATACATCGATTTTGGATAAAGCTAATGATGCTTCTGAAGCACTTAGGTTATATCTAAGTTGTAAAAAATAAACTCTTATCATGCTTTCAATTGGAACTTGTAATCGTCCAATACCAGATTCAACATATTGATGAACAATTGAATCGACGAGTTTTCTCCAGTCAACTTCGGTGGAAAAGTCTTGAAGTTGTTTATAGCGAAGGTCTTTATGTGCAGACTCTGTATTTTTCTTTTCTTGAATATTCATCAAGTAATCTCTATAGCTGGTTTATTAAGCAGTAGAGTATTATGGGATGAAAATATCTTTGTTTTAAGTAACCGGAGGGCTGTTACGGTATCTGATGAATCTTTGTGCTAGTAGTTAAACTATTGATATATATTAAGAAATATCAATCATCATTAGCCAGTAAAGCACCAGTAAATTCATATGCATCAAATTCTTGTAAATCATCTATTGATTCACCAACACCTATAAATCTGACTGGAATCCCTGTTTTTTCTGCCATAGCAAATAAAATCCCACCTTTTGCAGTGCCATCCAACTTAGTTACGGTGATGCCTGTTAAGCCTAATGCAGCATCAAATTCTTTGGCTTGTGCCAGGGCATTTTGTCCAATACTAGCATCTACAATTAGCATTATTTCATGCGGTGCATCTGGATTTATTTTTTGCATAACACGCTTAACTTTTTTTAACTCTTCCATTAAGTTTGTTTGCGTATGCAGGCGACCTGCAGTGTCTGCTAATAAAATATCAATATTTTTAGCTTTAGCAGATTCCATTGCATCATAAATCACGGAGGCGCTATCTGCACCAGTACCTTGAGCAACAACAGGGATGTCATTTCGTTCACCCCATACTTGTAATTGCTCTACCGCCGCCGCACGGAATGTATCTCCTGCAGCAAGCATTACAGATAAACCATCATTTTGAAATTGTTTTGCTAGCTTACCAATGGTTGTTGTTTTACCTGCGCCATTTATACCGACCATCAAGACTACAGCAGGTCCTTCAATATCTTCTAAATCTAACGGTTTTGAAACAGGTTTTAGAATTTTGACCATTTCATCGTTTAAAGCTGACATTAGAGCATCAACATCATTCAATTCATTGCGTGAAGATCGCTGTGTAAGGTCGTTGATGATACGTTGTGTAGCTTCCATCCCTACATCTGCCATTAACAAACGAGTTTC
>CALISP010000107.1 GCA_938041705.1 uncultured Cocleimonas sp.
GTTATTACTGAATTCATTTTATCCCCTTTTTTATTATTATTTGAATATTAAAAATCGGGGGTGTTTTTTAACATGGCTATTATTACTTATTCTGGCTTGATACAGGATGAACGGTATCTCAATATAAGCGCTCTCAGTTTATAGAATAATTAAATTCTGATTTTTATTGATCAATTAAATAATAACGAAACAAACTCTACAGATAAACTATTTTAAAATAATGTGGAATATTTTACCTTTAAGGCTGATTCCTTATGACATTAGATGAGCATTTCGTTAGAATTATGTAATGCCACGTAAGTTTCTAAAACGTTATTCCCCCAGCGCTAAAACTATTCGCGAGAATAAAGCGTTAAGTATGCTTGGGGAAGATTTACATAAACCCAGCTTGTGGATTTTAAATAGAAACTCAGTAGCTAGAGCTTTTGCGATTGGTTTATTTTGTACGTGGATACCCTTCCCTTTGCAAACAGTACTCGCTGCTCTCTTAGCTATTTACTATCGTGCTCATTTACCTTTGTCTGTCGCATTAGTGTTTATTACTAATCCAATCACGATCCCTCCTATGTTTTACTTTGCTTATAAATTAGGTAGCGTGATGTTAGGGATAGAATTACAACATGTAGAGATGGATTTAAGCTGGCACTGGTTTACTTCAATACTAGGGCAAATATGGCAACCTTTGCTATTTGGTTGTCTTATATTAGCAATAGTCTCTTCAGCTGTAGGTTACTTCACAATAAATACATTGTGGAGAAAAGGTGTGAAAAATCGCTGGAAAGATCGCTCTCATAGACGAGCTGAAAGAAGAAAAGAGAAAAAAATTGCTAAAGATGCTTTAAAACCTTAGCTGAGTACTATCATTCGGACTGTAACAGTTATTAATCTGTAAGCTAGTCCTTATCAAGACAATTAGCTTGAGATGGAAGTTTCTCCGAGAATTTTTTCCCTAACCTTTGCCATTCAAAAAAAGGGCCTGGATCAGTCTTTCGTCCTGGCGCTATATGCTCATGACCTGTAATGGCAGATTTAGATAAATTCGGGTATGTTTTTAACAAGCAATTGATTGATTCTTCTAAAGCAATGTATTGATCTTCTGTAAACGCCTCAAAATCACTGCCTTCCATCTCGATACCAATTGAAAAATTATTGCAGGTATCTCGTCCTTGATATTCTGAAATACCTGCATGCCATGCGCGTTTATTAAAAGGTACATATTGAACTATTTCACCATCTCTACGAATCAGTAAATGACTGGATACGCGTAGTTGATGAATATTCGCATAATAAGGATGTTCATCCTTATCTAACTGATTGGTAAAAAGCTGATCTATCCCTCCACCTCCGTATTCATTTGGCGGTAGACTAATATTATGTATGACGATTAAATCTGCCTCGCAATCAGTCGGTCTATCGTCACAATTTGGAGATGGGCATTGACGCGCATTTTCAAGCAAGCCATTGATGATTTTATTATTTTTAGAATGAATCGTTTTATTAATCATAATAATTATCTTAGTATTTTTTTCTACAGCTTGCAGGTAAGTACTTATTTTTGATTTGTGCTTCACAACGCCATTTAGTTGATATCCCTTGTTTTGGAGGTGATATTTTTAGAGTATTTCTACTTCTTAAAACAATGTTTTTAAATTTGAGATTAATTTCACCGACATTTTCATTAATAGTTATAGAATATCCTGGATTGGTAAAATTCAATTTCAAGTCATCAATTTCATATTGGTTTGGATAACGACCATATTCAATTTCAAATTCATTGAGCTTAGATTTAATGACTTCTGCTTGTAAGATTCCTGCAGTTAATTGTGATCGAACCCTGTAGTCATCATAAGCAGGTACTGCAATTGCAGATAATATGCCTAGCACTGCAATACCTTCATAAGCTCCACCTGCAAATAAGAACTCGAAGGGATTACTTTCATAATTTAATTCAAAAGCAAGTTGAGTTTCACTGGATGTAATCTTAAAGCCATAACTGCTGTGTAGTGGTAATTTAGCTTCGCGTGGGGTGGCTAATGCGAACATATCGATAGGCTTTCCGGTAAAATCAGCAAGTGTATTAATAAGCCCTAAATGCATACGATACATTTTATCAGCAGTACCGTTATTACGAACCGACATCATCATTAATGATCCATTTGGGTCTAATCTCTGTTGTTTTTTAAGCCATTCATTTGCCGGTGTTTTAGCCTCAGCATAATGTCTATCAATCAGCGTTTGCGGAATATTTGACAGGATCAGATAATCTCCTTCTTGTTCCCAATAAACATGGCTAGGCAAACTCATAAGACGAGTTAGCAAACGATTATCCTTTATTTTCTGATTGGAGTTCTTCTTGTTAGTTAACAAATCCTTCTTCATTTCCTCTTTTAGATAATGCTCATATATTGAAGGTATTTTAAGATGATGATAAGTGTGTCCTGAGATTGTGCGTTGTTGATAATCAAGTTTAAGATTTTCAACCGAACTAGCTAAAGTAGTTTTGAATTTTTCGGCATCATTTAAACGAACCGCTACATAGCTTCCTGCTTCATCTGAGACAAAACTGATATCTTGGCCAAAGAAATCGAAGATGTCTTCAATGCTAAAACCTAAAGCGTTTTTAAAGCTTTTTTTAGCTTTGTAATAAGACTTCATATCTTTAGGTGGTGCAATTAAAGCTACCGTGTTTTCGATAGAAACAAAACTCGTACGACTAGGTAACCCGAGTACGCCAAGCATCTTAGTTTTACCAGCAACATTAAATGAAGGTGAAGTATTGATAATCGGCAGATAGCTTCTAAAGCCTGTTACTGGCATTTCAGTAACATATTTAAAACGATTTATTCCATCGCTAGTACCTATCCCCATGGCGAAGTTTTTCATGCTACTTACACCCATCATAGCAAGTGGTGCTATCTCTTTTTGCATTCCCATAGAACTTGCTATACTTGTTAATTTACGCGGATTTGCCCAAGTAAAAAAACCTTGCCCGCTACTATCAATGCTATTTTCAAATACCTTCATTTGATGAGTTGCATTTGGCACAAAGCTTTTTATAACATCGCTAAGATTATTAAGCGACAAACTTAACCCAAGCAATAACGTTAGCCGTGAATTGGGTTGATCCCACTGAAGTTGTGCATTCATATTAGCTAACTTCAATTCAGCATAACCGTCAGCTGTTATAGCTTTGCTGATTTCGAATTCTGGAGTTTGTCTTGCCAAAACATCTAATATTGTTTGTATTTCATCGGTATTGTTAAAATCAGCACTGGTCGTTACTACAAGTTTTGGTGTGGGCATAGCTGCATCAACACCTTCAATAACAATGGCTTCAACTGGTGAGGTAAGATGTTTTAAAAATACCTTTGTAAGTAATTGTGCTTCTTCATCAGGTATCTCAGGAATAACGTTTTCTGACATACCTAATCTAATAGCTTGAACAGCTTCAAAGAAGGGTTTTGCGTTTATTGCATTATCAAACTCATTACCTTTAGCAGTACCTATAAGACTCCAAAAATTGGGAACTCTCACATACATAAAAACTGATTCAGGTAAGTTTTTACTTAAAAAAGCTGGTTTTACAATTAGATCAGTTGCAGCAATTAACTCGATAGCTCTTGTTGGCGTCTGCAGTTTATTTACTTCGGCAAGTTTCTCTATTGTTTCAGTGTTATCTGTTACATCAGATTTTTTGTCGCTTTGGCAAGCAGATAATGACAGACAGGTAATCAGTGCAATAAAACCAAGATAACGCGGATAAAGCATAAAGTATTAACCTTTTTGGATTAGTTTTAATCTTAAGTTTATAGATTACGTAAAATAATTACTATTGGGAAGTATCACAGCGCAAAAGCTGCTAACTAAAACGAAAATGACTGCAAATAGCTTATTTTAAAATCCAAAGATAGATTTTGCACTTTATAGAGCATTTACAAGCCCCCCCCCTACTTTTAAGGTATTTATGTTTCTTTCTATTACACTAGAATATTTTTGAATTTATGCAAAGCCAACTGTTTACCCCTATAATGTGCGTTTAAAACGCTAAAAATAATCTTGGGGAATACATGTCATCAATAAAGTCTGACACTTTAAACGAAATAAATAATCTCAATGAAACGCTTATAGATGCTCGGATTGCACCAACGTCGCATTTAAACTTACTATCACAATTAGAAGTGTCAAAGCTTCTAGATAGCAGTCAAAACGGATTACATAAACTATTCCGTGAATGTGCTTTAGCGGTACTTAGTCATGGTAATTATACTGATGATGCAAAGCTGCTTTTAGAGCGTCATAAAGCCTTTGATATTCGCATTATTCAACAAGATCGTGGAATAAAACTTGAAGTGCAAGGAGCACCAGCAGAAGCCTTTGTTGATGGCAAAATGATTATAGGCATTAACGAGCATTTATTTTCAGTGCTTCGCGATATTATTTACTCGCATGACGAAATAACAAATAACCCTAAGTTTGATTTAGAAAATAGCGATGGTATTACTAATGCAGTATTCCACATTATGCGGAATTCAGGAAACCTACGCTCAAGCAAACTCCCACAGCTAGTCGTGTGCTGGGGTGGTCATTCAATCTCACGTAAAGAGTATCTGTATACAAAAGAAGTCGGTTATCAGCTGGGTTTACGCGGAATGGATATCTGTACAGGCTGTGGGCCTGGTGCAATGAAAGGCCCCATGAAAGGAGCTACATTCGGGCATGCAAAACAGCGAATTAATGATGGACAATACTTAGGGATTACCGAACCTGGCATTATCGCTGCAGAATCACCTAACCCAATCGTTAATGATCTGGTAATCTTGCCAGATATTGAAAAGCGCTTAGAAGCATTTGTACGAACAGGACATGCAATTATTGTTTTTCCGGGTGGCGCTGGCACCACTGAAGAGATTTTATATATATTAGGAATCCTATTACACCCAGACAACGCCTACTTACCCTACCCATTAATATTTACTGCGCCTGAAACGTCGAGAGAATATTTCACACAAATAGACGATTTTATTGGTGCTACTTTAGGCGATGCTGCGAAGAAGCGTTATGAAATCATTATTGATGATCCAGAGTTAGTCGCGCAAAAAATCAAAACTGGAACTAAGAAAGTTAGAGATTTTCGTCGAGACAATAGTGATGCTTACTATTACAACTGGTTATTAAAAATAGACAAACAATTCCAAGAAACCTTTGAACCTACACATGAAAATATGGCCAATTTAGAACTGAGTAAAGACCTAGAGACGCATACGCTAGCCTCTAATTTACGCAAAGCTTTCTCAGGTATTGTTGCGGGTAATGTTAAAGATGAAGGCATTCGTGCTATCGAAAAACACGGCTTATTTAAAATTACAGGCGATAAAGACATCATGGAGAAAATGGATACTTTGTTAGAATCATTTGTTGATAATCAACGTATGAAACTCCCTAGTGATATTCCATATACACCCTGCTATGAAATCGTAAGATAGGGCTAGACATAGAGTTAGATAAATTAAGAACTTCAAATATATATACAAGGACTAATATCAATATAAGTTAACACTAAATTTAATGTCTAAAAATCTGCAGTAACCCCTCAAAAGTGGGGGGGTGTCTTTTTTAATACTATACTAAGTATAAATATTGAAACCAAGGATAGGTGATGAAACGTTTATCAATCAATCTAGCAATAGTTTTCGTTGGTTTATTATTGCAGAGTGCATATGCAGCCCCTAAAAAGAACCAATCTCAAACCCATAGCCACAATGGACGTTCGCATACGCATAAATTACCATCTACAGGTTTAAAACATTACCACAAACATGTACATAACGGTCGAGCACACATTCACCCCTATTCCGCTAAAGTAGGATTTAATCATTCCCATAACCTCAGTCCTCGAGCAAAAGCTTGGGCTAATGCAGTTAGTCATGGACATTCAGGCAGATCACACTCCCATCCTTTACCACCTACTGGAATTAAACATCAACATCCGCATAAACATGGGGGACGTTCACATAAACACCCGTTACCAGAGAGTGGGGTCAAACATTTTCATCGATTAAATAAACAGGGCATTATTGCTAGCTCTCATCAAAATACAAAACCTCGTGTGATTACAGGTTTGAGTATAAAACAACAAATGGTAGCGGTATTGAAATCTCCATCAAATGACTTAACGAGAACGGCATCGATTGAAAACACTCAATCACAGAAGATTAATATTAAAGATAAAAAGTATGCTGCTTTTTTGAAAGTTGCTGTAGAACCTAAGACTTCACAAACCAGCTTGACCTTAATTAACCAAAAAACTATAAACAAAATACTTAATCATAATAAACCAAGAATTCATCGACATGATGGTCGAGCACATCAACATCCTTTACCAGAAGTAGCTTCAAGACATATACACAAACATGCCCATGCAGGACGCATTCATTCTCATTTAATGCCCATATCAAATACAGCACATAAGCATAGGGGTATAAATTCACGTAACACAATAGTTAAGAAAGCCCCTTTTTCAGCAAAACGAAAAACAAAGCAAAACAGTCTAAAGAAAGTAAATAAAAGAAGAGTGGCAACAATAAAAAAAGCACCAAAGATTACTAAACCCTATAGAGCTGTAAAACAAACACCACAACAAATTACAGCAGGTAATAGACAGTTTGCCCTCGCCTTACGATATGAAAATGGGACAGGCGTTAAGAGAAATTTACCCCAAGCATTCAATTGGTATTTAAGAGCAGCCAAGCAAGGCAACGCTAAAGCCCAATTTAATCTTGCATCACTTTATGAGAATGGTGAAGGTATAACTAAAAACATTCCACAAGCAATGCATTGGTATACCGCTGCCGCTCAAAATGGTGATGCTAATGCTCAGGTAAATTTAGGTAACCGCTATGCAAAAGGAATACTTGTAGCCAAAAATATTAATGAAGCAGCAAAGTGGTATAAGAGAGCCGCAGACCAAGGGAGTATGAGAGGTAGAGCTAATCTAAACTATCTGATTGAAGATAATAATGGTGTTATTAAGAAGTAAATCTAGTATCAGTAAAAGTTAAGAAGATCTTTTATAAGATATTTATTAAGCCAATTAAGGTAAAGGTACTTGTAATACCATTTTAAATAAAACATAAAAAGCGATCATAATAAGTGCTCCTGACCCCCAATACAGTAACAGTTTTTTCTTAGTCCATTTATCGTGCATCGCTGCAATCAAACCACCAATAAATGCAATAGCACTAGCTGCTAAA
>CALISP010000108.1 GCA_938041705.1 uncultured Cocleimonas sp.
AGTTTATCTTCTGCTATTCGTACATTTTTTTTAAGTTTGTTGGATTTTGTACGAGAGTTTTTTAAGGTTGAATTTGCTTGTGATATTTTTTTTTGCAGTTTATTTTTTTGTGTAGGTGAGTTATCAGCATAAGATGCATAAGACACGCACAAACATACTGAAAGTAGAAAAACTTTCAAAATTTGTAATATTGTATGTTTTTCATTAACCACTTTTTGTGATGCGGAAAACTGTGAAATCATTTTTTTCATTTATTAGTAATAGCCCTTGTTTACATAATAACATCTCAATCAAAGTATTTTTATGAAAATGAAGAAAAGTACATAGTTTTTGTTTACCTCAATACTTATGTTCGATTAAGTCTTTACGCATTAACAGATCAAATTTCATTGGGTGATAAAAACGACTAAACTGTATTATAATGAATTGATGAGCATACTAGTAATATGTATTCAGATAATTAATATCAAACGAGCAGCATAACTATGACTACTTTGTCTATTGCCCAAGGTGCCGATGAAAACTCTAATTTAATCAAAAGTTTAATGGTTAAAGAAGAAGACGTTCAAATGGCATCACGTATGCTTAAGGGAATTTCACATCCATTACGTTTAAAAATACTGTGCATATTGGGTGAGAATGAAGTTAGTGTTCAGGATATTGTGACCAATGTCGGTTCATCACAAAGTAATATTTCACAACATTTAGCCATCCTTCGAGACAAAGGCATTCTTGCATCACGTAAAGAAGCGAATCGCGTGTTTTATCGCGTTGAAGACCCTAGAATATTGAAACTTATTGTAATGATGCAGGAAATGTTTTGTAGTGACCATTAAGTATTCCTAGCAAGCACTCTTTTAGAACAGATATTATCAAGGTTATATCGACTAAAATGCTATTAAAAATGGTAATAGAGCTTTACCCAAAGTGCTACTACGGTTATCTTACTCTTTTTAATTATAACTAGATTTTTTTCATGCAAGAATATATAGATTTTGTCGTTGAAAACCCACTGTATTTCATTGGTCTTATAATCGTAATTGGTATGCTTATCAAGATCGAAACAGCACGCTTTACACGTAAATTTAAAATGCTAAATACCAATGAAGCTGTAAAGCTAATGAATAACGATGAGACCATCATCGTAGATGTACGTGAAGATAAAGAAATTAAAGACGGCATCATTAAAAATGCACAACACATAACCTTGGGTCAGTTACCGGATAGAATTGGTCTTTTGGGCACGAATAAACAAGCTCCAATATTGGTTTATTGTCGTAGTGGCACTCGATCTTCTACCGCATGTAATACTATTACAAAAGCAGGATTCGAAGACGTATCAAGTATAACGGGTGGAATTTTAGCTTGGGAAGCGGCAAATTTACCAACTGTAAAACGATAATCTTAATGCCTATATGCCTTGAAAGGGTATTGAAAACGGCATTGGCAATGAGATCTTAATTATCCACACTGAAAAAAAAGATGATAAAGATAATGGTGAAATAAACATCATCATGTATAGCAAATATTTTTGCCCTTATTGCATGTTTGCTCGTAAGTTACTGAAGCAAAAAAAAGTTAATTTTAAAGAAATATCTGTCTCATGGAAAAGAAAACTATGGGATGAAATGGAACGAAAAAGTGGACGCAATACAGTGCCACAAATTTTTATTAATGACGAACCTATAGGTGGCTACGACGATATCGCAGCACTTGATCGTAAAGGTGAGTTAGACCAAAAACTAGGAATTCAATAAGGAAAGTAATCACATGGCAGAAGAAACAAATTCAAAAACAAATGGCGCAGCTGGTGCGGCTACTGATACAACTGCAGCAGAGCAGCAATTTATAATTGAACGTGTTTACGTAAAAGATATCTCATTTGAAGCACCAAATAGCCCAGCTATTTTCACTGAAGATTGGGAGCCAGACACAAGCTTGAACTTAAATACTCAGGTTAATGTTTTAGGTGATGATCATTACGAAGTTGAGTTACACCTTAACGTTACAGTTAAAGGCAAAGACGGTAAAACTGCTTTCTTAGTAGAAGCTATCCAAGCAGGTGCTTTCTTAATCAAAGGTTATGCTCCTGATCAGTTAAATCATTTATTAGCGAGTTATTGCCCGGGACAATTGTTTCCCTATGCGCGTGAAGTAATTTCTAACCTAGTATCAAAAGGTAGTTTCCCTGAAATGCACCTATCTCCAATTAACTTTGATGCACTTTATGCAAAAAATCTTGCCGAGCAACAAATGAAACAAGCCGAAGATGGTGAATCTGTAGCTGACGATTCAGCTTCTACAGAGACAGAAGCTTAGTCATATAACTATTATTATCTCTAATGAGAATAATTATAAATCAAGGTGATTGATTAATATGTCAAATACGCAGCGCCCCGAGAAAATGACCGTATATGGAGCAGGCTCTTGGGGCACTGCGCTAGCTTTGCAATTAGCACGAAATGGCATCGATGTATTACTTTGGGCACATAACCCAGAAAAAATTGCACAATACGAACAAGAAAGAGAAAACAACACTTATCTTCCCGGAGTTGCATTTCCTAACACTTTACATTGTACCGATTCTTTAAAGACTGCAATGCAACATGCAGATGATCAATTGATTGTCGTTCCCAGTCATGGCTTTCGCGATTTACTCCAAAAAATAAAACCTTATATTCACCAAAACCACAGTATCGTTTGGGCAACCAAAGGTTTAGAAGTGGGTAGTGGTAAATTACTCCATGAGGTTTTAATAGAAGAATTAGGTGATGAGATTCCTTATGGTTTGGTATCAGGTCCAACCTTTGCCACTGAAGTAGCTAAAGGTTTGCCTTCAGCAATGACGGCGGCGGCATCTACTAAAGAACTTGCCACTCGAACTGCAGCTGCATTTCAAGGTGGAAACTATCGTGTTTATAGCAGTACGGATGTCTTGGGCGTTGAGCTTGGGGGTGCGATTAAAAATGTTCTTGCAATTGCCGCTGGTATTTCTGATGGTTTAGGGTTTGGAGCCAATGCTCGTTCCGCTATTATCACTCGTGGCTTAGCCGAGATTTTACGATTAGGCAAAAGTATGGGTGCAGATACTGAAACTATTATGGGTTTATCAGGCGTTGGTGATTTAGTACTTACCTGTACGGATGACCAATCACGTAATCGCCGCCTTGGTTTAGCACTTGGAAAAGGTGCTGACTTGGATGAAGCCATTAAAGAAATAGGCCAGGCTGTTGAAGGCGCTAAATCTTCGCATAGTATCAGTGCGCTGGCTAAACGAGCGGGCGTTGAAATGCCCATCTGCGAAACAGTACAGAAAATCTTGTATGCTGGCTTATCACCTGAGCAAGCAGTAAAAGAATTGTTAGGGCGCGAGTTGAAATCTGAGTTTTAATCCCAGTTCTAATACAGGATTATTAATCCTAAAAGCCACCTATCCTAGACACTTATCAATGACTTCAAACAGACCTAAAGCAGTAGCGACAAAACAGCTTGAAAATGATCGTGTGATTATTACTGAATGGCGATTCGCTCCAGGTGCTGAAACCGGTTGGCATAAGCATGGCTATGATTACATTGTAGTGCCAGGTTTGGATGGTAATTTGCTCTTAGAAACTAATGATGATGAAATTATCGACGATGTGAAAAACTCACACAACATTATTGAAACGTTG
>CALISP010000109.1 GCA_938041705.1 uncultured Cocleimonas sp.
ATTGGTTTTAGCACTAATCCTTGGACTAGGAAGTGTCATGACTCTACCAGCGTATGCCTGGCCTGATACTGACGAAATGAACATGTGTGGCGCAGCGGTTAAGAACGTTAGATCTTATGGTAGTGATCACCGTGGTTGGGCTGCTCGAGACAATTACATTGCAAATCGTGGTAAAGCATATTATCACCGTACTAATTGTCCTCAGTCCAAAGCGACTAAGAATTACAAAGGTAAAAACTGGACGCCAAATGCAGAAATGCGTACCAAGGCTAAAGCTCATAAGAAACATGCACATAAGCATCATAAAAAGCATTCTCGTAAACATCATGGTAAGCACAACACACACCATAAAAACCATGCTGATTGCATAAGAACTGATCGTTTAAACAATACGGGTGCGATTGTTCAGAAGAAAGCTTACCGTCGAGTACACAACAATATTGATGCTAACTTTTATCGTCAAGCTCAAGCTGTTTTGAACATGAGTAAAGTTAAACGTGTTTCTAAAATACATAATCCAAAGCATAAAAATCATGCAGATTGTGTTCGAACTGATGGCTTAAACAATGGTGGCGCTATTGTTAGAGTTGTTCGTAAGAAACATCATTAACAAATGTTGATGTCATAACTTTCACAGTTAATGTGAAAAAAAGCAGGACTTCTTCGAAGTACCTGCTTTTTTTATGTCCTAAAAAAATTTAATCATCCGAATTATTGAAACTGCTTTGGTAATGCCCTATCAACTAACTTATAATTAAATTTAAAGTTGCACTAAACCAAATTGAGTAAAGACAGAATGAGTGTGAAAAGAGTAGAGCAAGGTGTAAAACTTCGTGGCGCAGATAAAGTTGCAAGAATCCCTATAAAGGTTATTCCTAGTACTGAGATTAAGCGCAAACCTTCATGGATTCGAGCTAAAGCACCGACTTCACCAGAAGTTAGACGTCTTAAAGAAATTTTACGTGAGCAAAAACTCAACACTGTTTGTGAAGAAGCAGCTTGTCCTAACTTGGGTGAGTGCTTTACTAAAGGGACTGCTACCTTCATGATAATGGGAGATATCTGTACTCGCCGTTGTCCTTTTTGTGATGTTGGTCACGGTCGACCAGATCCACTAAATGTTGACGAGCCAGCTAGTCTTGCTGAAACCATTCAAGCGATGGGATTACGCTATGTCGTAATTACATCAGTAGATCGTGACGATCTTCGTGATGGTGGTTCTCAACACTTTGTTGATTGTATTAATGCTGTTCGTGCTAGTAATCCTGAGATTCGAATTGAAATACTGACGCCAGATTTCCGTGGTCGTATGGATATCGCCTTAGAGATCATGACAAAATCACCACCTGATGTTTTTAATCATAATTTAGAAACTGTTCCACGTTTATATAAACAATCACGCCCTGGGTCTGATTATCAATGGTCGTTAGACTTATTAAAGAAATTCAAAGCGATGCATCCAACACTTCCTACTAAATCTGGCTTAATGCTTGGCTTAGGGGAAGAGATTTCTGAAGTTAAAGAAGTGATGCAAGACTTACGCCATCACAACTGCGATATGCTGACTTTAGGACAATATTTACAACCTAGTTTAGATCATTTAGCAGTCGAACGTTTTGTTACGCCTGGTGAATTTAAAGAATTAGAAGTTATTGGTTATGAAATGGGATTCTCTCATGTCGCTAGTGGACCAATGGTGAGATCGTCTTACTTTGCGGATGAACAGGCAGCTGGGGTTATATAAAAAAGTACTAAAAGTTGGGGGAAGTCTTTTTAAACTGTATTTAGCTTATATTTATTAGTATTCGGTTTTTTATAAATTTAAGTTTAGGCTTAATGAGTAACTCGCGCTTCACCTTTACGTACTAATATTTTAACTGAATCACCCCTATTAAAGGTTTCCTTAGCAACTTGTGTTATTGCTACTGTTTGACCGTTATTTTTCTTAACAATAACTTCTTGTGCTGTTTTTGGTCCGGTCGTATTTTTAAAAATACGACCGAGAGTAGCCAAATCAATCGAGCCATAAATGCCCCGAAATCCACTAGAACTTGCCGCAACTCCTACATTGCCATAGGAGTTGATTACTTCTGGTTGAATCTGAACCGTTCTTACTGATACGACTGTGCCTGTTTCAACAGGATGTTGTTGATTCAAGGTTTGTATTGTTTTGTATTTTGGTTTTGCGTTCTCATTATTCGAACAAGCACTTAGGCCAAAAGAGAGTCCTAATACTAGAACAGTTGAAAATAGGATTGGGGTTTTAAACAAAAAATTGTTCATAAATATCATAGTTTCCTCTTGTTACTATGTTTCTGTTGAATTTTGCCTAAGCATTCAAGGTATTGGACTTCATCTGGCATTGTCTGATTTTGCTGAGCTTGCCATATAGACTCAGCAAGACACTCGATCATCTCATGCTCGGCATCGTGTACACCCTTTAGTGCCACTATACTTTGATAAAGTTCAGCAATTCCAGCAGGACGATTAGTGCTTACTTGTTCGCGTAAACCTAAATGCATTCCCATATGTAAAAAAGGGTTACTGTCTCCCATTTCTGGTAGGTAATCTGCATTTATGCTGGCTTCTTTATTTTCAAGGAGTTTATGATATTCAGGATGCTCTTTTATCACTGCCGTAATTTGTTGTTCTAAAGGGCTTAGTGCTTCATTTTGGTCAAGATGTTTTATCCAAGTATCACAGTAGAATAGTCTTAACTTTTCTCTTTCGTCACTGATCATTTTTTATTCTCATAATATTCAGTTAATTCTAATTTAGATTATTTTCATCTAACCAGTGCGTCAAATTATCCGCAACTTTCTCAACTACACGCTGACGTGCTTCAACTGCAGCCCAAGCAACATGTGGCGTTAAAATAAGGTTTGGGATATCTGCAGCTAGTAAGGGATGATCAGCTGGAGGAGGTTCCTGTTCCAAAACATCAATTCCTGCAGCTGCAATCACCCCATCTCGAAGGGCTTGAGCAAGGTCTTTATTATCAACCACTGCTCCGCGGGCAGTATTGATTAATATTGAACTAGGTTTCATCTTTTCTAAAAAAGACCGGTTTATTAGTTTTTCAGTTACTGGCGTTAATGGACAATGCACACTCAAGACATCAACTTGCGGAAGTAAATCATTAATTAAAATACGACCTTCTGAGGCATTTTCCGAACCAGCACGAGCTGCAATCAAAACTTTCATACCGAAAGCTTTAGCCAGTTTTTCAACGCCTTTTGCTAATGTACCGTAGCCAATTAACCCCATCGTTTTACCAGATAGCTCTTGAATAGGGAATTGGAGACTAGAAAAATGTTCAGACTTAGACCATTCCCCATTTCGTGTCATAGTTTGATACGCATTTAAATTGGTTGAAAGTGCCAACAGTAAAGTAAAAACATGTTGTGAAACTGATGGAGTACCATAATCACTCACATTATAAACACTGATGTTATTTGCTTCACAGTAGTCTAAGTCAACATTATCCATCCCTGTGGCAGTCAGTAAAATAACTTTTAAATCAGGGAGTTGTTCCAGAATTTCTCTATCAAATACAATCTTGTTAGCAACTACAATGTGTATGTTTTCCAAACGTTCGAGACGTTCTTCCTTTGGGGTTATGTTATAGCGTTGCCAATTGTTATTTAGTGCTAACAGGCTCGTTAAATCTAAGTCTCCAGGGTTGAAAGTTGTTTCGTCTAATAAAGCAGCATTTAAGTCATTGTTGTTCATTTATATTTACTCATAAAGTTTTTCAGTACTTTCTACTGTCGATAAAAATACTTACAATAACTTTTCTTTAAAGTCACATAAATCACTAATCAAACAGGCCACGCACTTTGGTTTTCTCGCAACGCAAATATAACGGCCATGTAAGATTATCCAATGATGCGCATCAACCATGAATTCTTTAGGAATAAAATGTACGAGCTTCTTTTCAACTTCCACTACATTTTTTCCCTTACCAATGCCCGTTCGATTAGAGACTCGAAATATATGTGTATCGACAGCCATAGTGGGATGACCAAAAGCCGTATTCAGAACAACATTCGCTGTTTTACGTCCTACACCAGGTAAAGCTTCTAAAGCCTCTCTATCTTCCGGGACTACTGAGTCATGAAGATCAATCAACATTTTACACGCCGCAATGACATTTTTGGCTTTACTGTTATATAAGCCGATAGTCTTTATGTATTCCTTTAAACCATCTTCACCCAATGCATAAATTGTCTCGGGAGTGTTGGCTACTGGGAAGAGTTTGTCTGTCGCTTTATTCACTCCAACATCTGTTGATTGGGCTGATAATGTAACTGCCACTAATAATTCGAAGGCATTGGAGAAGTTTAATTCAGTAGTGGGTTTTGGGTTATCTTCGCGCCAACGACGGAAAATTTCATAGCGTTTGTCATTATTCATAGAAGGAGTTTAGCACCAGTTATTAATCTTCAATAAACTACTTACAGAAAAATAGGTAAAAAGTGGGGGGGTGTCTTTTAATCTCAATCTAAGTCACTTAAAGTACTATCTAATTAAAATAGCAGGTAAGGAAATCATGAATAGCATTAACTA
>CALISP010000110.1 GCA_938041705.1 uncultured Cocleimonas sp.
CCCTGCAAGCGTCAATGAAAGCTATCTAGAACATATGTTTGTTGCGTTATCTTTTTTTGTTTATTTTTCTTATGCTGCGTTCGCCGCGTTAGTTCATGCTTTTTTACCATTTCTATTTATAAAAACTGGCAGTAAAGTCATTACTGATTTAAATCAACGTATGGTGGTTTCTCGTCAAAGGAACCATTAAATTATTCATACTCGGTTAAAAATATAATAATTATATAAAAGTGGCGGGGTGTCATTTACAATTTTCTTTGATAATTACTTGTCAGCATTAACAGCTTTGCATCTACATCTTACTGGTGCAACGGTGATATTTTAGTCTTTACCTTTTACTTAAATACAGGTAGTTTGTGACTTGTACATAAGCAAGACAACATGTACTGGGCTAACATAACAAATCACCTTCTAAGGTTTAAAAATTCATTATGAGTAATGACTATAACGCTGATTCGATAACGGTTCTAAGTGGACTTGACCCTGTGCGTAAACGCCCAGGAATGTACACGGAAACAACTAGGCCAAATCATCTAGCACAAGAAGTCATTGATAACAGTGTTGATGAAGCCTTAGCAGGACATGCTACAAAAATAAAAGTCATGCTTCACGTTGATGGGTCCTTGTCTGTAACTGACGATGGTCGTGGAATGCCCGTTGATATCCATCCTGAAAAAGGGGTATCGGGTGTTGAAGTTATTTTAAGCACTTTACATGCTGGTGGTAAATTCTCAGATAAGAATTATGAATTTTCAGGCGGCTTACATGGTGTCGGAATCTCAGTGGTTAATGCGCTTTCATTAATTTTAGAAGTGCGCATTAAACGTGATGGCAAAGAATACGAAATGGTATTCGAAAACGGACATAAACAAACTGAATTAGAAGTTATCAATACGGTTGGTAAGAAAAATACTGGTACTTCCCTGCACTTTTGGCCAAATGGACAATATTTTGACACGGTTAAATTTTCAGTAAAGCGCCTCAAACATAATCTTCGTGCTAAAGCCGTTTTATGTCCTGGCTTACATATCAGTTTTACCGAAGAAGCTAAAAATGAAACTATCGAATGGTACTATGAAGATGGTATTCGAGATTATCTAGTTGAAGCTATTGAAGGCTTTGAAAACTTACCTGTTGAACCATTTTTAGGCGAATACAAAAGTAAAGGCGAAGCTGTCGATTGGGCTCTATGTTGGTTACCTGAAGGAGGAGAACTTGTACAAGAAAGTTACGTAAATTTAATTCCTACAGCACAAGGGGGAACTCATACTAATGGTTTACGTACCGGTTTGACTGATGCCTTACGTGATTTTGCTGAGTTTAGAAATTTGCTTCCTCGGGGATTAAAGCTTGCTCCCGATGATATCTGGGATAAATTATGCTTTATCTTGTCATATAAAATGCTTGATCCTCAGTTTTCAGGTCAAACCAAAGAACGTTTATCCTCAAGAGCCGCTGCAGGTTTTGTCGCTGGTGTTGTAAAAGATGCATTCAGTCTTTACTTAAACCAAAATCCAAGTATTGGTGATTTAATTGCAGAACATGTGATTAACAATGCGCAAAAACGTGCTAAAGCCAGTAAAAAAGTTGTCCGTAAAAAGATAGCAACAGGTCCTGCACTGCCTGGTAAATTAGCCGACTGTAGCTCACAAGATTTAAACCGAACCGAGATATTCTTAGTTGAGGGTGACTCAGCTGGTGGGTCGGCTAAACAAGCACGCAGCCGCGAGTTTCAAGCAATTATGCCTTTACGCGGTAAGATTCTTAACACATGGGAAGTCGATTCTTCTCAAGTACTCGCATCCAATGAAATTCATGATATATCAGTTGCGATAGGCGTAGAGCCAGATAGTAAAAGCCTTGAAGATTTACGTTATGGTAAAGTTTGTATTCTTGCTGATGCGGACTCAGATGGGGCACATATCGCCACGCTTATTTGTGCATTATTCGTACAACACTTTGCTGAATTAGTGAAAGCTGGGCATGTCTATATCGCCATGCCACCACTATATCGAGTTGATATTGGTAAGAAAGTTGAATACGCATTAGATGAAGAAGAACTAAACGCATTAATGGACCGCATCGAAAAAGAAAAAATGACGGGTAAAGTTAGCGTAACCCGCTTTAAAGGTTTGGGAGAAATGAATCCATTACAACTACGTGAAACCAGTATGGATCCTGACACACGTCGTTTAATCCAGTTAACAATGGATAATCCTGAAGAAACTAGAGCAGTAATGGATTTATTGTTAGCGAAAAAACGCGCCGGAGATAGAAAAGTTTGGTTAGAAGAAAAAGGTAATTTAGCTATTATCTAATCTTCAACGTTATAGTAGTAATTAATAACAATAAAAACGACACCCCCTCACTTTTGGGATAATAATTTGTTTTATGTATGTTAAAAAGGTAATTAGTGTTTATTTATTGCTAATGGTTTTGAATTATATTTAATGAAAAATTATTTTTTGTGGATTGTCATCACTACATCCTATTAATGAATTCGCTTCGGCTTGTTAACGACCTATGCTCTCTTCATTAAACGTATTTGTAATTTGATATAACTAATAATTTTATGGAAACAATAGATACACTCTTTTCTTCAATTTCCTATCGTGACCCTATCTGGATTGCGATTGCCTATTTATTTGGTTTTATAATCTGGCAAATGGGATTGCCTCCATTAGTTGGTTTTTTATTAGCGGGCTTCACACTCAATGTATTAGGCGCTTCAGGTGGTGAATTTCTTAATGAAATGGCTGACTTAGGAGTAACACTTTTACTTTTTACTATTGGTTTAAAACTACAAGTACGCCAGTTACTTCGCCCAGAAATATGGGGAGTAGCATCTTTACACATGCTATTGATTAGTCTTGGTGTGACAGGCCTTTTACTATTTTTATCTGGTTTCAATATTCCTGTTATAAAAGAACTAACAACCACATCAGCATTAATTCTTGGATTTGCATTATCATTTTCAAGTACTGTATTTGCCGTAAAAGTATTTGAAGATAAAGGCGGTATGGGTTCTCAATACGGCCGTATAGCTATTGGAATATTGATCGTACAAGATATTTTTGCTGTTCTGTTTCTCACTGCCTCAACAGGAAAAATACCTTCACCATGGGCCATCGTATTAGTAGTCGGACTAATCATCGGAAAGCCAATTTTAATATGGTTGTTAAAACGTGCAGGACACGGCGAATTATTAGTTCTTTATGGATTAGTACTTGCGCTTGGTGGTTCAGCAGTATTTGAACTTGTTAGTCTCAAAGGTGATTTAGGTGCTTTATTCTTTGGGGTGTTAGTAGCTCAACACCCGAAAGCAGGAGAACTTGCAAAATCACTGTTGAGCTTAAAAGATATTTTCTTGGTCGGCTTCTTTTTAAGTATTGGTATCTCTGTTACTCCAACGAGTTCTAACGTACTTATAGCTTGTGCTTTAATGGCAATTATTCCTTTAAAAATTATTCTGTTCCATTTCTTATTTGCCAAATTCCGATTACGTACTCGTACCTCAGTATTCTCAACTTTATCATTAGCTAATTTTAGTGAATTTGGATTAATAGTGGTTGCTGTGGCATATAACAAACAATGGTTGTCTGTTGATTGGTTGGCAGTACTCGCGATCGCTGTAGTGTTCTCTTTTATTATTGCATCCCCGCTCAATGTTTTTCACAATATTATTTATCAACGATTTTATCCATTCTTAAAGAAATTTGAACATTCAAAACGTTTAAATGAAGATCAGCTTTTAGACTTAGGTATTGCGCGAATTCTTGTTTGTGGAATGGGTCGTATTGGTAATGGTGCTTTTGAACATCTACAAACAATGTATGAGGACAAAGAAGTAATCGGGATTGATTTTGATGAAGTTAAAGTCACTCGTTATCGTGAAAGTCCACATACAGTTTATCAAGGTGATAGCAGTAACCCTGACCTATGGAGCAGATTAAATAACAATAATGGTAAGCTAGAAATGATTCTGCTTTGTATGCCTCATCATAGTTCTAATCTTGTCAGTACTGAAGTTATAAGAGAATGGGGATTTAAAGGTCATATTGCAGCTGTAGCGGAATATCAAGACGAAGAACAGGCGTTACTTGAAAAAGGAGCTGACTCTACCTTTAATTTATACGGTGAAGTAGGAACAGGATTTGCTCAAGACTCTCTGCTGAAAATAAACAGCAAAGAATAAAATATGTATTGCTCTATAACCGTTAATCCATACAATTCCTGATTCAATCAAAATAATTTACTTTTACTATGTCTGAAACCTCAAACAATACACCAGCTTTAATTGATGAGACAGAACTGCAACAACAGCGAGACAATAATAAATTAGAAAAACGTCTTCAAAAGTACGCAGGTAAAGCGATGATTGATTTTAATATGATTGAAGATGGCGATCGTATTATGGTCTGTTTATCAGGGGGGAAAGATAGTTATGCAATGCTTGATATTCTGCTTAAATCACAACAACGAGCACCTATAGATTTTTCAATTATTGCAGTGAATTTAGATCAAAAACAACCCGGATTTCCAGAACATATTTTACCTGAATACCTGGAACAATTAGGCGTTGAATATCGCATAGTAGAAGAAGATACCTACAGTATTGTTTTAGACAAAACACCTGAAGGTAAAACCACGTGTGGGCTATGCTCACGTTTACGTCGCGGTATTTTATATAAAACGGCAATACAAGTTGGTGCCACTAAAATTGCTCTCGGCCATCACCTTGATGACATGGTGGAAACATTGTTTTTAAACATGTTTCATGGGGCTAGACTAAAAAGTATGCCAGCGAAACTGATTAGTGATGACAAGAAAAATATTGTGATCCGCCCGCTTGCTTATTGCCGAGAAGCTGACGTAGCTGAATATGCCAAAATCAAAAACTATCCCATTATTCCTTGCAACCTTTGTGGCTCACAAGAAAACTTAGAACGACAGAATATTAAAGCCATGCTCGCTACTTGGGATAAGCAATCACCAAACCGTGTGAGAAACGTGTTTAAGTCCATGCAACGTATTACACCTTCTCACTTATTTGATACCGACGCATTCGATTTTAAAGGGCTGACTACTGCTGATGCAGACTCACTTGAAGAATTTGATATTGCATTTGATGATGAGATAATTGTATCAGAGCAGAATTCTTTAAATGATGTAATTGTTTTAAAAGAAATAGTTTAAAAGAGAAAATCTAAAGGAACTACTCAGATTATCTCTAATTTAAGGTTTAACTAATCATAGCTCTTATTTATTTTTCATCATCTTTACTACGTCAGCTTCTAGATCATCAATCTCAGTCTTTGGACTAAACCGCTTGTATGGTTTGCCATCAGGTCCTATTAAAAATTTAGTGAAGTTCCATTTAATAGTACTGCCCAACATTCCACCCAGCTCTTTTTTTAGATACACAAAAATAGGATGAGCGTCTGTGCCATTAACATCAACTTTCTCTGTTAATGGAAATGTTACACCATGATTAATTCTACAAACCTCCACAACTTCTTCGTTGCTTTCTGGTGACTGCGATAAGAATTGATTACAAGGAAAACCTAAGACAACTAAACCGTCATCTTTGTATTTTTGATAGAGTTCCTCCAGCCCATCAAATTGCGGTGTAAGTCCGCATTTTGTGGCCGTATTAACAACCAGAACTGACTTACCTTTAAAATCTGACATTGAAATATTGTCACCTGAGGGGCTTTTGACACTTAGGTCGTAAAAACTCATATTTATCCTATATTGATAATCGTTGTTAATAACTTGTGATTGATGTTCATGTCTTTATAAGAATAAATTTATAACACTATTTTCGCCTATACGCCATTGCCCCCATCACCCCTTTATTAGAAATTGGTTTACAATTAAACAATGAATGAAAATATAGCACTAGATCCCAGTTGGTTAGCTCATTTGAATAATGAATTCGAAAAGCCATACATGTTAGAACTTAAGCAATTCTTACTTTCTGAGAAACAACAAGGTAAGACAATATTACCACCACCGTCTCAATGGTTTAATGCGTTAAACAGCATGTCATTTGAACAACTTAAAGTCGTTGTTTTAGGACAAGACCCATACCCTACAGCAGGTCATGCACATGGTTTAAGCTTTTCAGTATTACCGGAGGTGAAGCCTTTACCAAAATCACTATTGAATATAAATAAGGAGTTATTTGAAGATTTAGGTATAGATAATAGTCACACTGGTAATCTTCAAAGCTGGGCAGATCAGGGGGTATTGTTATTGAATTCAGTACTGACTGTGGAACAAGGAAATGCAAATGCTCATAAAGGTAAAGGTTGGGAGCACTTTACAAATGAGATTATCCAAACTATCAATGATAACAGTGAAAATATTGTATTTATTATTTGGGGAGCTTATGCACAGAAAAAAGGTGCTTTAATAGATCAAAGTAAACATCACGTAATTACCTCTGCTCACCCTTCTCCTTTATCAGCTTATCGTGGATTTTGGGGTAGTAAACCGTTTTCTAAAACAAATGATTATTTGAAATTAAAAAATAAAACTCCAATACAATGGGCTTTATAATTAATTGTTTGATTAGATACAGAACAAAAAGTGCCTAAAAGTCGGGGGGTGTCCTTTAGATATAATTATCTTCGGACAAACTCTCTTTTAACAAAGATATCTATTAGATATCAATATCTTTCATTTTAAACGAAATACAACCGGAAACTGTACTCTAGCAGTTATTGCAACTCCACCATTTTTGGCAGGTTTAAAAACCCAACGTGGAACCGATTTCATTGCTGCCTTATCCAAGGCCGTATGTCCTGAACTTTTATGTATCCAAGCCTTTTGCACTTGACCACGAGTATTTATATCCGCTTGAACAATTACTGTACCCTGGAGTCTTTTGCGTCTTGCACTTCGTGGGTATTTAATATTTTCCCGACGTTGATACGCAGGATTAATAATTATTTTAGGTACAGCTTTAGACTTTTTAATAGCTTTTGATTGAGCTAGTTTTTGTTGCTGCAATTTCTTTTGTAGCGCAAGATTTTGTTGTTCTTTTATTTTTCTTTGTTGTTGATTTTTTTTCTGTTGCTGTGCTTTTCGTTGTTGCAATACTCTCTGCTTTTGGACTTTTTGTTGCTGCGTTATGACCCTTTGTCGTTGTTGCTGAGCTTTACGTTTTTCTAAATCTTTGCGTTGCTGCCATTCACGTCGGCGTTTTTCGACCAGTTTTTTTAAACGATCTTTTTCCTTCTTTTTTGAGAGTTCTTTCTGGTGTTTTTCAATATTCAGTCTTGGATCAGGCTTCTTTTGGGCTTTGGGTTTTACTTCTTTTTTGACGACAGGAACAATAGAAGTTAATACTTTTTTAACAAGCACAGGTTTAGTTTCAGCCTTTTCTATAGCTACTTCTGGCTCTGGTTCTGGCTCTGGCTCTGGTTCTGGCTCTGGCTCTGGTTCTGGCTCTGGTTCTGGCTCTGGTTCTGGCTCTGGTTCTGGCTCTGGTTCTGGCTCTGGTTCTGGCTCTGGTTCTGGTTCTGGCTCTGGTTCTGGTGTTTGAACCAGATCAGTATCTTCTTTAGTAATTGCAGCGAACATTTCCATATCGATACTAATTTCTTCAGATCGATTGATTAGCAGCTGTTGTTCATTGTCATCACTAGGGAATAAGAATGTCAGTATTGCGAGATGCAATAATGCTGAAAAAACAAAGGCGAGGAGTAGCCTCATGGCTGTTGCTTTTGTTCAGCCTGAATAGATATTTTTTTGAAGTTAGCAGCTTTCATAACATCAATGATTTTAATGAAATGTTCAAAGTCAGATTTTTTATCCATACGAATCACAAATTTCTGGTCAGGCTCATAAGCTTTTAACTTGTTTTCAAGCTGTGAAATATCGATTTCGACTTCATTAAAAAACAACTTGTTCTCAATATTCACAGCTATTTCAATGGCTTTTATGGATTCATGATTTGTCGTAGTTACTTTATTAGCAGAGGGAATATCAACCTCTATAAGACCTTTAGAAACAAAAGATGCCGTCGTCAATACTATCGCTAACAGTACCAACATTATATCTATAAAAGGAATCATATTTATTTGGTCGAAACGTTTCATTGTAGTTAATGTGCCGACTGATTATCTGAAGACGTACTATCTTTCATTGCAATCCAGTGAGAGACTTTCATATCAACTTTTCGCATTAATCCGTTGTAAAACATAATAGCTGGAATAGCCACAATGAGTCCTGCAGCTGTAGCTTTTAATGCCATTGCCAGACCGACCATAATCTGATTAACATTTATATCACCGCTTTGACCCATGTCGTAAAAAGTTACTAGTATGCCTATAACTGTTCCTAATAATCCAATATAAGGCGCATTAGCAGCAATAGTTGAAATTGTAGTTAAATTACTAGTTAGCGAAGTTTTTAACAATTCAATATGATCAAATTTTTCTAGTTTAATAGATCTATAATAAAAGTATCTT
>CALISP010000111.1 GCA_938041705.1 uncultured Cocleimonas sp.
AGTCAATCAAAATACGTAATCGTCGGTGCAGGTATACATGGCCTTAGTACCGCTTACCATCTTGCACTTGAGCTTAAAGCTAAGAATCAAGGCTCGGGCGCAGACATTATCATCGTCGATAAATCTGGATTGTGCGCTGGAGCAACAGGAATTGCGTGTGGTGTTATCCGCAATAATTATTTCCAACCAGCAATGCGCGAACTTATGGCGCACAGTGTAAACGTTTGGGAAAGTGACCCTGAAAATTATAGTTATCACCCTGTGGGTTATATGCAGATTAGTAGTGAAAGCATGCATCAAGATGTGGCTACTATTTATGAGCAACAACAAGCCATTGGTTATGCGTCTACTTTTGTAGAGGGTACTGATGATTGTACTAAGTACATGAAGAATATCTTCAGTGATTGGCGCGCTCAAGGAATCACATCAGTACTGCATGAACAACCAGGTGGATACGCAAATAACACGTTGGCTATGGAAGGCTTAGCAAAAAAGGTTAAAGCAGAAGGCGTAAGCATTATTAGTGGCGTTACGGTAACTGGTTTCAAACAGGATGCATCAGGCTCAATTCAATCCGTTGAAACTGATAAAGGTAATATCGATACTGATTATGTTGTTATCGGTGCGGGTCCATGGGCTAAGCAGTTCTGGGATATGTTAGAGATGCCTAAAACTATTAGTATTAAAAACCCTGATACAGGTGAGATGACTGATGATGTTCCTATGTGGGTCTATTGGTCATTGCAAGAAGGTACTTTGGGTGTAGATCCAAAACTACAGGTGACTAATGAAGGTAAATTACCGCCTGTGATTCATGTTGATACGGATGCACCACTTTATTCTGATGCTGATGACTCATTGATCACTGATGAAATGTGGGGCATTTACTATAAACCTGATTTCCATTTCGGTGGAGTACAAGGTGGTGCAGCACCGTTTATTGTTGATAAGCATGCAGATACTGTTGCGGTTGATCCTTACGGTCCAGAATCACCAGAGTTTATCGTTGGAGCAGAGTTCACCAATATGTGGGTTTCTGCATTAGCGCATTGTCAAAAACGTTTCGAAGGCACTATCCCATTATTTAAGGATGAGGCTTCAGGCGGTATTGGTGCGTTTACACCAGATAGTTTCCCGGTGTTTGATAAGGTTCGGGATAATTGCTACATGATCGCGGATTCAAATCATGGCTATAAAATGCTGGGAGTCGGTAAATTAGTCGCTGAAGATATCTGTGGTGAAACGTCTAAGTTGCTTGAACCGTTCCGTTTCTCTCGTTACGCAGAAGGAAAATTACACCCTGTTTCTAATAGTCCTTTTCCATGGAGTTAAACTTACAAAAATTTTAATACGTATTGAAATGCCAATTGGAAGATAAATATAACCACATCTGAAAAGGCAAATAATATTTTCTAGGCATCTTAAATAAGTTTGATGCCTAGAAAATTGATAATTACTTCTGATCCATTAATTAACTCATAGCACGACTTATCTAAATTATTTTTGATTATTGGTGTAATTCGAATCTTTAAGTAATAAGTAGCCAGTCTTTCAATATAATAACTTTTCTGAGTTGAGTTTATTTCACTTTATTCACATAACTAATTTAGTAACTTTCCTTTTCAGAAGTTAATAAATAACTAATGAGCGATCTTAGTTTGTCATCCATATCATTATCTTTGGTATATAACAGATAAAAAGCCTTAGCTGAAGGCATTACCGTATCTCCCATAATGACTAATTCACTCTTTTCTAACATCGGTCTTAATAGTTTTTTCCATCCTATAACGACACCCGCACCTTCACTGGCCATTAGTAATGCAATCATGTAGTTATTCACATGAATTTTATCGTTAATATCGCCATCATATCCTGTCGCGTCGAACCATTCTCTCCAAGTAGTCCAACGTTCGTCTTTTGCAGTTAGGTGAATTAACGGCATTTTTGCAATAGCGCTAACACTGATATCTTTTTGTGCAGCATAAAACTCAGGACTGCAGACTGCGACAAGCTCATCCCAAAATAAGACATCAGCTTGTAACTCCTCTCTTGGGTTTCTTGGATAACCATAAGTGACTCGTAAATCTGGTAATTCGCGACTATGATCAAAAATATCACTGACATGTTGATCCACACTAATATCGCCATGTGTTTTCCAAAACTGCGTCAATCTTGGCGTTAACCATAATGCTGACATTGCAGTTGATGCAGCAAAAGTAATCGCTTCTGTTTCTGAAGATTTGCGTAAATTATTTAAGACCTTAGAAATATCAGAGAAAGAATGTTGTAACACTGAGAATAAAAGTTGTCCTTCTTTAGTAATTTCGACACCACGATAATGTCTGTCAAACAAAAGCAAATCGAGATCTTCTTCAAGACTTTTAATTTGATGACTTACTGCCCCTGGTGTAACTCCCAATTCTTCAGCAGCTTTTTTAAAACTGGCATGTCGAGCTGAAGTTTCAAACGCAGCTAGAGTAGTTAGAGGTGGTAAATTGTAGTGTCTTCTTGCCATGACTTTTAATCTTTCCGTGCTTGTTTCACTATTACACTTAGTTCATATTTATAGACATATAAAACATTGCATAAGATTATTTAATCTAAACTCATTGTGGTTATTTTTATGCTTGCCGTCAATCCGCAATAGTGATAATTTCGCCTATTAAAGAGGAATATCTATGTCATCTAATACAGCATCAAATATGCCAACTAAAAAGAATTGTCGCGTTACTAAAATTGATGCATTGACGGATAATATTAGTAGCTTTGAAATTGAAGTTCTCGATGAAGGTTTTGATAAACCTAGTTTCGATAACTTAGAACCAGGTGCGCATTTAGATGTTTACCTAGACGATGGCATCATTCGTCAATATTCACTTTGGGATTGGTCAGATGACAAAACTAAAGTCTCTGTTGCAGTAAAACGCGAAGACCAAGGTAATGGTGGTTCATTAAAAATGCACCAACTAAAAGTCGGTGACTTAATAGTGATTGATGGCCCTCGCAACCACTTTAAACTTACACCCAACGCTCCTCACTACACTTTAATTGCAGGTGGTATTGGTGTTACTCCTATATTTGCTATGGCTAGTGAACTAGCTTCACAGAATGCCAAAGTAGATGTTTATTACCTCGTTCAAAAAGAAGAGTTAGCAGCATTTGCATCACGCTTTGAAAACCTTGGATTTAATCAACACGATGAATCTAGTTACCAGCTTCATTGTGACGATCAGAACGGCATGTTCGATTTTGATAGTCTTATCAAAAAGCTTCCAAGCGATAGTGTTATTTATACCTGTGGCCCAGAGCCAATGTTGAACAAGATCATTGAAGTGGTTGATAATAATCCGAATGATAAGAATGAAAAACATGAATTACATTTTGAACGCTTTACTATAGCGACTGAAGAAGCAGAAAAAGAGAATAGCTCTTTTGAAGTGAAGATAAATTCAACTGGCGAGATTTATACAGTAAATGAAGATGAAACCATCTTAACCGTACTATCAGATAATGGTGTTGATGTGCCCTCAGCTTGTGCTGCAGGACTTTGTGGTACTTGTATTACTGATGTACTTGAAGGCGATATTGATCATCGCGATGGTATTTTATCTGATGATGAAAAAGCATCTAATGAATACATGTGCGTTTGTATTTCACGTGCTAAGTCAGCTCAAATAACACTCGATTTGTAGAAAATACCCAGGGTTTATAAAGACACCCCCCTACTTTTCATATAACTATTAGAATCTGTCATTAACTACCGCTTTAATTCCGTAGTTTATAGGATACAGTCTATTTACAAATAAAAAAAGCGGACCGAAGTCCGCTTTTGCAAATAGTAAAAAAGTGAACATTAATTAACTCACCAAACCATAATGAGTCTTAGTAATTAACGTTTATTGAAAAGTTGAAATGAAAGAACAACTTTACCAACACCTTTTTTACCCCTCTATGAGCCTTTGGCTCAATTCGATTTGAATAGAATACATCCTTCATATTCCATCCAATATATTTTTATTCTGAGACGATTTGAACTCTATAAAATTCATGTGTGATTCTTGAAAAAGTGTATCTACCTTCTTCATTTGTTAGAACTCCACCTGGAGAGTCATCCTCAGTTCCTAAAATCCCATCGGCACCAACATTGATTTCATTAAAACCTTTATCAAGCAGTTTTATTGTGGCGCCTGCAATACCATTTTCACCTTCTTCACGTTTACCATTTGCGTTCATCTCGTTAAATATCTCAGAACTAAAACTTGTAGATTCTTTTTCAACGATAGGTTTTTCAGAAATACTTTTTCTTTTATTTTCTGGATATTATTACGACTTAAACTTTTGATTATCTTAATAGTAGATGTTGTTGCATCTTTTTGAAAAACAGGTAAATCAAATGGCTTGGATTGATCAGAAATGCTGGCAAGTTTGTAGTCTGTAGCATTCGAAATACTAGGATTCATCTGTAATAAAAGTGCAATACCAATAAGTATTATTTTACTTTTAAATGATTTGTATATTTTGGAACTGTTAAGAATTTTTTACATTTTTATCCCCCAATAAGAAGTGATTATTATTTTTGTTGTGAATTGCAACATCACTGTTTTTATTTGTATGTAATATTATTATGTATAATATATTAGCCATTTAATTATTTTGCAAGTATTAATATTTGATTTCTTTATATAAATACACTTTATTAATTATTCATATCTAAGTCAGTGAACGTAAATAATTAACCAAGTGACTGATAAGTATATAAAATATTTTCACTAGAAAACTCTATCAATATATTGTCAAACATTGACTTGAATCAATACATCGATGGTTCATGAATAATATATTAAGAATTCGAATCATGATGGAGGCACAAAATGTATAACACTATTATTGTTCCAACTGACTTTTTACACGAAGAGTCAACTATCCAAGCACTTAAACATGCTGAATTATTATCTGATACTGAAGGCCGAATTGTATTACTGCACGTGCTCGAAGACGTTCCTTATATCGTTGAAACTACTCGTGAAACGATGGGTGAATGGCTTAAGAAATCCGGAGTGGCAGCTGATATAGAAATCCGTGATGGTGGCTCATATCATAATATTATTGAATCAGCAAAAGAGAATAAGGCTGACTTAGTTTTAATAAGTTCTCATAAGCCTGGACTCGGAGATTACTTATTAGGCTCTACAGCCGAAAAAGTAGTTCGCCATGCTCCTTGTGCTGTCTTAGTAGAAAGATAGCCACTTTAAATAATTACTCTAAATCTATTTAACTTTATGACTAAAGATATTATTCACTAAGGAGGCTTCAAATGTACAACACTATTATTGTCCCAACTGATTTTTCAGATGAAGAATCAACCATACAATCACTTAAAAAAGCAGAGAAATTATCTGATAAGGGTCAGATTGTATTGCTACATGTAATCGAATCAATTCCATCATACGCTTTAGTCGACATACCTCTCGACCTTATGCCAGATCTTGCTCCAAAGACACGAGATACTCTAAATAATTGGGTAATGAAATCAGGAGTAAAAGCTGAAATAGAAGTTCGAAATGGCGGCTCTTATCGAAACATTATTGAATCATCTAAAGAAAACAAAGCTGACTTAATTTTGATTAATTCACATAAACCCGGTTTTCAAGATTATTTACTAGGTTCAACAGCTGCCAAAGTCGTTTGTCATGCACAGTGTGCTGTATTAGTAGAACGTTAATCGCTTTTTAATACATAGAGGTATCAACATGTATAACACTATTCTAATTCCAACAGATTTGTCAGATGAAGATTCAACCATCGAAACGCTAAAAAAAGCAGAACAACTTTCAAACAATGGGCGTGTTGAGTTATTACACGTACTCGATGCTATCCCTGCCTTTTCGATGGTGGAACTGCCTATTCATTTGATGGAACAGCAATTACCCAAAGCGCGTGAAAAGCTATCACAAATGGTTGAAAAATCGGGAGTTAAAGCAGATACAGAAGTCCGAAAAGGCCAGTCTTATAGCAACATAGTTGAAGAAGCTAAAAAGATTGATGCCGATTTAATTCTTATCAATTCTCATCAACCTGGGCTTCAAGACTATTTACTAGGATCAACAGCTGCTAAAGTGGTTCGGCATGCGCCCTGTTCTGTATTAGTAGCGCGTTGATAATTATTATAAAACGATAAAATTAACACCAGATTTTGTTGGATATTTGGTTTTTATATGTAAACTTGAAACAGATATTTTTAGCATATCTAATATCTAATAATATGCTGTTTCAAGTGTGTGGTTTTTATTGGTAAAGAATATCTAAGTTATCCTTAAAGCTAACTCCATTAACGACCCATTCGTTTTCAGGCTTATAAAAAGTAATTTTCCAATAAATCGCATGATTCTTAAACTTATGTAAGTAGTAATAACGGATAAACGAATCACCAATCTTCTGTTCTCGCACTAATTCATAATTAATCGCTTGGCCAAAACGTTTATCAACAATGGGCCATTGCTTTTCGATTTTCTTGATTAAATTATCCAACTCAACTTGCGGTAAAGGCCAATGTGGCTTTGCTATTGCCATGCCTTCTGTGAATTCTTTTTTTATGAAGTGACCAACCATTTTTTCAGATATGACTTTGGTATCATTAGGCGAACGTAAATCTTTAGCGTTAGCAATACCTGCATAAGTCAGACTTAGTAGACAAGCAGTTAACAAAGTAGTGAGTCGTTTAATCATGATAAAGTCTTTTAATAAGTAATTAATAGATACTATCAGTATAGTCAAATAATTTAAAAGCCCCCCCCTACTTTTGCATACTATATCGGTGGATCAATTCGCCCTAATACTGATGAATTAAGCCTAAACCAACCTGCTATGGCATATCTATCTCGTTTAGTTGCTATCACTTCATGAGGAAAATCTTCACTTAAAAAAACCACTACAGTTCCAAACCCTGGAGTTACCTTAATCCCTTCTTGATCTGAATCGTTCTTGTATATAACTAACTCACCGGCAGATTCAGGAAGCCATTCTGGGTTCAAATAAACAACGATAGATAGTACTCGGTTTGCATCACCTTTATGAGCGTCTACATGACGTTTATAAAAGTCACCCTCTGCATAATGTGAATAATGACTTTCAAACGAAAATAAACCGAGTAATAAACGCCGATTTAAAAACGTTTGCATCTCTCCAGTCCATTGTAACCAATCTCTATCTGCATTTGTTTCACCAGTGATCCAACAAATTTCATTTTTTCGTACGAACTGGTTTTTCATTAAGAGCTGTTCACGACCAATCCGCGCATGCACAAACTCATCATCACCCATTGTATTTATCCGATCTAAAAGTGAACCACTTAAGCCCAAAGGCAAAGCAAAAGGATTAATACTGAAACCTTTTTCTTGAATATCATCCGCGATACGCGCGAACAAGCCAGGGTTCCCCTCATCATATTCATGATGATTAATATTGTTATTAACCATGGAAAGGTAACTCTTGAGAGTAATAAAAACTCGGCCGAGTCTTTATTTTCTAAATCACAGAGAAATCGACAGAAGTACGATTTAAAGTAGCATTTAAAACCAGATAGATAGTTTTAGCGAGATTTATTAAAAATATATTAAGAAAATGACGCCCCCCTACTTTTAAGCACTTTCTTATATTTAAAGATGTCTGCATCCAATCATTCAGATAATTAGTATGATGTTAAATAGCGACAAGAATACAATTACATAATCGGTTAAACATTCAAAATACATTCAAGTAAAGAGAAGCAGAATTCTATGGAAATTAGCGAAATCACACACGATAAAGAAAATAGTCAACTCACACTAGAAATAGACGGTGCACGCGCATTGATCGATTACAAGATCAGAAATAACAGAATGTATCTAACTCATTCAGAAGTACCCGTTGAATTGCGCGGAAACGGCATCGGAAAAATCCTTATAGAAAAAGGCTTAACAAAGCTCGTTGAAGAAGGCTACGACAAAGAATATAGAATTATCGCTAAGTGTCCGTTTATTAAATACTATGTAGCTAAAAACCCTAAATGGGCTCATATTGTTTATTGATCTTATATCTGGATTTATATCACTATATTTCTGGCAAAAAAAAACGGGCCTAAGCCCGTTGAAAAAGACAAAAAGTAAATATTAACTAACTCACCAAACCAATAATGAGTACTAAAAAAATCAATATTTTTTGATACCTATAAATGAAAAACACCGTATCAATTCTTTTTCTCTATTATGAGCCATTAGCTCAATTCGTTTAGTTAAAATAATAACCATATCTATTATTTGTTTATAATATTCAAGTACTTATGAAATTATATTTGCATGCAAACACTGTATTTGTAGTTAATATATTACATGCAATTAATTATTGCAAGACATTATATAAGTATATTCTAATATACTTATATAATGTCTTTAAAGGTTTGAGTCTGACGTTGTCACCACTACGTTCTGGCTGGGGAATAGTTTGAAAGACACCTTCCCACTTTTTGGACACTTTCAAGAGTAATCATTGATTTATATACAATCAAACCATGAGTGTTTCAATTATTATTTTAACAAACCAATACCGTTGAGCCTGTAGTAACTCGCCCTTCCATATCTTTATGAGCCTGAGCCGTATCTTTTAAAGCATAGCTTTGATTAATGTGATTTTTAACGATACCTTTACTTATAACTTCCATCAAACGTTCTGCACCTTCAACCAAGAGTTCTCTTGTTGCTGTATGAGTGCCAAGTGTTGGGCGAGTAACATATAGCGAACCTTTTGGAGCAAGAATTTTAGGGCTAAATGCTTCTACTTGCCCGGTAATATTGCCATAAGTAACCATCATTCCAAAAGGTCGTAATGAATCCAGAGAAGCATCGAATGTTGACTGTCCTATTCCATCATAAACTACCGCTACTCCAACATCATCAGTGAGTTCACGTACTCGCTCAGAGATGTTTTCCTCACGATAGAATATCGTATGATCACAGCCATTCTCCTTCGCTAACTGGGCTTTTGCTTCTGAACCTACAGTTCCAATAACATTAGCGCCAAGATGCTTTGCCCACTGGCAGAGCATTAACCCAACACCGCCAGAGGCTGCATGAACAAGAATAGTGTCACCTGCTTTAACAGGGTATGTACGGAATAATAAATAATGTGCCGTTAAACCTTTTAACATCATCGTCGCAGCTGTTTTATCATCAATAGAATCTGGAAGTTTTATAAGTTTTTGCGCATCGATAAGGCGTTCTTCTGCATA
>CALISP010000112.1 GCA_938041705.1 uncultured Cocleimonas sp.
GAAAAAATAATGGAGGTTTATGAATCAGGTTTTGATATTGAAACTAAATCAGATGATTCGCCTGTTACAACAGCAGATCTTGCAGCTAATACGGTCATAGATCAGGAGCTTAAAAAGCTAGAAACTCAATTTCCAATTCTCTCTGAAGAGTCTGCCCACTTATCATTTGCAGAACGTTCTTCACGCAAAACCTATTGGTTAATTGACCCTCTAGATGGAACCAAGGAGTTTATAAATCGTCGCGATAGCTTTACTGTCAACATAGCTCTTATCCATGAAAATCAATCGATATTAGGTGTGGTTTATGCACCAGCGCTTCAGTTGAGTTTTTTTGCTTGTAAAAGAAATGGTAGCTTTAAACAAAAGGGTAAAAATATTACTGTTGAATCAGAAGCTATAAATGCACGAAATTTACCTGATAACCATGCAATCTTCGTTGGCAGTCGCTCTCATACGGGAGATGCAATGCAGACGTTTTTGGATAAATTTAAGGCTGATCAAGGTGATTATGATTTGCAGAGTATGGGGAGTTCACTAAAAATGTGTATGGTTGCAGAAGGTACGGCAGATTTATACCCACGTTTATGGCTAACTTCAGAATGGGATACAGCTGCAGCACATTGTATTGTAGATGAAGCAGGTGGAAGAATCGTGAAAACTGACATGACACCATTGCTATACAATACTAAAGACTCTTTATTGAATCCTTATTTCTTTGCGATAGGAAATAATGATGTATCTTGGAATAATTATCTTCCAGATGACCTTACACTAGAATCTTAGGCAATAGTTAAACTAGACATAATATTTCAAATACAAAACACCCCAAAAGTAGGGGGTTGTCCTTTTACATTGGTTTTAAACTGCCTAAACAGTACTTTTAATCATATTCACTACATTTTCTGCACTATTGTAATCTAGAGGTAAATATTGAGCTTGCCCATCTTTAGCTAAAATCATACTGGGGAACCCTTGGGCACCTAGCTGTCTACCTAGCATCATTTCTGATTCTAACTGTTGTTGAGTTTCAGGGGCATTTAAGTCTGAAGCGAATTGCTGTTCATCAAGACCTAAAGATTTTGCTATATCAATTAAAGTACTATCGTCTGAAGGGTTTTGGGCTTCCATATAATAGGCCGTTTGAACTTTGTCGATCATCTTTAGTTCAATGTCAGGATTTTGTTTTCGAGCGGCAATCACGGCACGACAAGCAGGATAAGTTGAGCGTCTAGGTTCGCACTTATCCCAAAAATCGAAGTTAAATTGAGTCCCGGGTATATGTTGCTGAATACGTCGCCAATAACCCGCAATATCAGATTTCATTGACTCTGACATTGGTTCGTCTGAATCTGGTGCTAATCCACCCAACAAATATTTAATCTCAACGGTATCTGGCAGATTAGTTTTTATTTCAGTCCATGTAGGGCGAAAACCCCAGCACCAACTACACATTGGGTCGTGCACATAGTAAAGTATCATGCACTTGATTATAGGAGATTAAAAATGAAACAAAAGTTATTTATACCAATAATATTGGTAGTTGCAGCAACGCTTGTAATGGCAGGTTGTACTCAAGAAAGCCAAAATAAAATTGGTCGAGCTATTAATAATTGGACTGGTACTAACGGTATTCTTGAGGTTTATGCTGGGGGAAATGTAGTTAGAAGGTTTATGAAAATTGATAAGTTATCTACAGCTATTTCGACTGGAGATAATGTTTCTCGACCTTATCGTTTTGGTTACGGTTTTTTAGATGCTAATTTAAATAATGTCATTGATGAAGATGAGAAAAAGAAAATTTACTTCGAATTTAGTGATTATTCTACGCCTTATATCTTCTTTGAAAATCCAAAGTAATTAATATTCTATGACGATAAACGTTCATCTTAGATAAATGTTCGTGAACGTATAATTCCCCTAATACTGTCTAATAACGGTACCAAGGGGAATAATAATGAAAAATAAAACCTATCAGATGACGACAATCAGTCGTGTTCAAACAGCTACTTTAGCCAATAATAGCGGTAAAAAACGTCTCACTGAACAGACAGGTTCAATTAACAAACTATTGTTGATATTAATTGTAGGAGGCTTGGGTTACAGCGCTTTTATTGCTAAAAACAAAGGTCTTATCTCATTTGATAAAACTCAAAATTTTGTAAGCAATCTGTCCAACAAAGTATCAGGTTCTTTAAATACCAATAGTAATGATTATACGGGTTATGGCGTTCAGCTTGTCGCAACCAAGCAATTAGATCAAGCGAAAGGAATCATGAATGACTTTGCGCGAGATGGATATTCTGCATTTGTTGTAGCCAGTGAGGCAAAGGGACGTACTTTATATAAAGTACGCTTAGGACCTTATTCACATAAGCCTGAAGCAGTAGCGGTACAGGATAAAGTGGTTCGTCGTTATCCTAATAGTCCATATGTAAAAAGTAGCTTGGTTATCTATAAACCAAATTAGCTGTTAGATAATCTTAATAAAAAATGTGTTCTAGTTAGCAGAGTAATCTCGGTAAGGAAACATTAAGAGAGATAGAGGTAATACATGGAGTATATCTAAAGAGAAAGTACTAAAAGTAGGGGGGTGTCTTTGTTTTAATTATCTCCGATCAATTGCCTGCAGCTTTCATTTTTTCTAGTCGTTTAGTCGCTAAACTAACTGCATTCTTGTTATCAGGAAAATACTTTAAAACATCTTCAAAAGTTCTTCGGGCGTATGTCCAATTCTTCAACGCGTAGAAGCTATACCCTAGTTTAATTGCTGCATCAGGGGCTTTATTACTGGTTTTATACTGCTGTAAAACTTTAATAAATTCTTGTACCGCACCTTTGTAGTTATTATGGGAATACATTATTTCGCCTATCCAATATTGGGCATTAGCAGCTAACGGGCTATTTGGCTGAAGCTTTATATATTCTTTAAATCCTTGAGTTGCGGCAGTAGGTGATGAGCTCATTTTATTAAATGCAGCTTGATAAGTCTCTTTTTCATATGCAGTGGGTGCTCTAACCTTACCTGTAGCTACGGCTTCTTTTTTATCTTCTGTAGTTGCTGGAATAGTCTTTACACCATCAGTCTTAATTTCTGTTGTAGGAGTTTTTGGTGCCACAGGAGTCTCTGTACTTTCTTTTGGCTTTTGAGTGGGTGCCACTACTTTTTCTATAGGTTTTGCTGGAGGGATTGTCACAACGGGTACTGCAGCTGTAGGCTTCTTTGGAGTTACTGGTGTAACAGCTTTAACTTTAAGGCTCTCTCGCATTTCATCAATTTGCTCATCTACATTCAAGAAGCCTTGCTTCTGAACTTTTTTGAGTTGCTCAATCTGATGTTTCAGTACTTCGTTTTCACCAGTCAATTCGCGAGATTTTTTCTCTAAAATTTCTAAACGTTGAAATATCTGAACAATGGATTGCGGATTCACCTCAGCAGATGCAGGTGAGGCAATTATAGCCAGACAAATTGTCGAACTAAGAAGCCATCCTAAGTTTAGTTTAAACATATAACATCCTTATCTTATTGCTAAAGTGCCTTGCTATTAAATCTAATTGCAAGAGCACTCGGGTGTGAAGTTATTTATGAAGATTTCAGCACATCTTCTTAGAAATATACGATCAATAATCATCATACTTAATTTCAACACGGCGATTTTTTTGCCATGATTTAGTATTGTGGCCTCTTACTATCGGAATTTCTTCCCCGAAACCGATAGTCCGTATTTGATTATCACTTGGCCCTTGTGCGACCATAATATTTTTGACAGATTGTGACCGCGCTTCAGATAATGCCACATTATATTCACGTGATCCACGTTCGTCTGCATGTCCTTCAAGGCGCATTTTTAAATTAGGGTATTTAGCAAGTAATTTAGCGTGTGTATTAATCAGAACCATATATTCTGGTCTGATAGCAGCCTTGTCATAATCAAAATAAATAACACGTTGAGACAATAAATTACTCGAATCACTTAACCCGGCTAAACTAATATCTTGAGTGTTATTCGGATCATTATTGGCGCCCGGTAGGTAGTTGAAATTAGTGCCATCCTGTTCAGAAGTGATTACTTTTGAAGTACCGTCACTGCCCAAAGTACCGTTAGTTGTTCCACTGTTACTACTAATTATAGGCTTGTTACTATCATTGTCACTGCCAGCAGTATCTTTAATATTTTGACTACTACATGCAGTTAACAGCAAAGTACTTAGCATTATTGTTAATGCAGATCGTATTGTTGTTGTTTTCATATCTGTTTCCTTTTTAAAGGTTAAAGTTTTATTCGTTAAGGTATGACTTGTTTGAAATTATCGATTTAAATTTATTGAGTTAAGTAAGGAGACCAAGCAGGCTCTCGTACATCACCTACTGGCGAAGTTAAAAACTGTCTTGCCTTGGCGTTATCACTAACAACAGCAAGGGTATTGTCTCCATTCTTTAAGGTTGTATAAGCCACCATTGCTCCATTGGGAGAAAGTGTAGGTGATTCGTCTAATTGACCATTTGAAAGAGTGTCTGCGCCTGAGCTATTTAAAGATCTAATTGCAATATTGAAAGCCCCGCGGTTACCTCTAACATAAGCTAATTTCTTGTTAGCGATATCTGCAGCACTATTATATTTGCCATCAAAGGTTAATCGTTGAACAGTCCCACCCGATGCCGCAATACGATATAGCTGCGGACTACCACCACGATTGGATGTGAACACAAGAGAGTTAGTTCCACTCCAAGAGGGTTCAGTATCGATAGCAGATGACGTTGTAACACGAGTTAACTGACCGTTGTTAACGTTAGCTATATAAATATCAGGGCTTCCATTCACCGATAAACTCATCGCTAAACGATTGCCATCGGGTGACCAAGCAGGTGCGCCATTTATTCCGTCACGAGCGGATATTTTACGTTTTTGACCTGTAAAAATATTTTGTACGTAAATCGCAGAAGTATTTTCTTCAAATGATACGTAGGCTAATTGTTTAGCATCTGGTGACCAAGCTGGAGACATAACAGGTAGTCGAGATGACAGAATAGCTTTTGGTCTATGTCCATCGGCATCAGAGACGTACAACCTAAACATACGATTGTCACTAGTTTTGTTTGTTACAGTCACATAGGCTAATCGAGTATCAAATGCTCCTCTTTCACGAGTGATTTTTTCATATATCTTATCTGCGGCTTGGTGAGCTACACGTCTATTGTTGCTATTAGAGGATATATTGTAAATAGTTTTGGCATTGTCTGATGTACTGGTTAATTCAACTTCTAAACCTCCATTTAAAGGTTTTCCACGAACAATATAGTCTGCGATATTTGAATAAGCTCCAGCATTTAAGGTTGAGCCATATGCCGGTATATTAGTTATTTTACTGCGATCGATTACGGTGAAGCGGCCACTACGTTTTAAGTCACCCTCAATGATGCCATTTGCTCCGCCCGCGATATTTGCAAGATAAATTGGAATTCCATCATCACTAGTTTTTGAAATACGTAATTCTAGCTCTGCCATAGCTGATACAGAGCTAATGAATAGTAAAAATGTAAGTGAAAATTTGTATATGAGTGTATTTGTCATATTTATTAGTCCATTTTAAACGTAATAGTTCGATCTGATTTGCTAAAATTATATTTACTCGGTGGTCTAGGTAACGGCTCAGACTTCTCGAATGCTTCTTTTACCGATAAGCAGAACTCTGGGCTACCACTACAAGAAAGAATATTAATTCCACTTGAGATGAAGCCGCTATTAGAAACCGTAATTTTGACTTTTGCCTGTTTACCTTTTGTTCCAGGTGGCGGATGCCAACGACGATCTACGTGCTTTTGCACACGACCACCCCATGAAATGTGTGCACCTTTACGTTCTTTTTCTAATGACTTTTGACGAGCAGCAGCGACAGCATCTGATTTTTGCTTTGCTTCTGCAGCGGCTTCATCTGATTTCTTTTTCTCTTGTGCTTCTTGCCATTTACGATGATATTCAGCTTTTTTAGCGGCTAGTTTTTCAGCGGCCTCTCGTTCTGCTTTTTGTTTTATAGCTTTAGCGGCTGCTACTTTCTCAGCCGCCACTTTTTCAGCTTCTTCTTTGGCTTTTTCTATAGCTATAAGTTCAGATTTTTCTTTTTCACGCTTTTCTTTAGCTAATTTTTCCTCAGCCGCTTTCTTTTCGGCCCTTTTCTTAGCTGCTAATTTCTTGGCTTTTTGTTCTGCTTTACGTTTCGCTTCCTTTTCAGCCTTCTTTTCAGCTTCTTTTTTGGCAAGGCGCTCCGCAGCTTCGACTTTTCTAGCCTTTTCTTGTTGTTTTTCTTTTGCTTGTTTATTGGCTAAAGCAATTGCTTCAGTCTTTTGTTTTTCTGCTTCTGCTTGACGTTTCTGTTCTTCAATCTTTTTTGCTACAGTCGCTTCTCTTGCTTGCTCTGCCTTAAGCTCAGCTTCTTTTTCAGCAAGTTCTTGCGCTTCTCTTTTTTTGTTTTCAAGTTCAGCTTCGGCTTGTTGTTTTTTTAAAGCAGCTTTTTCAGCAATAGCTTTCTCTTCTAGTTCTTTTTGTGCTTTTGCTAATTGTTGCTGTTTAAGAGTCTCAGCTTTCTTTTCTTGTTTTAATTTCTGCGCTTTCAAAGCAGCAAATTTTAAAGCTTCTTGTTTTTGAATCTCAGACGCTTGAATTTTCTCATCATTAATACGTTTTTCTTCAAGCAACTTCTTCTTTACCAGTTTTTCTTGTTGCAGCTTCTCTTTTGCTTGTGATTCTTTAAGAAGCTCCTTTTCTGAGGGATTAGCTGATTCGACTTCAGATACATTATTTGTTTGTGGTTCTAATGAATCAGAAACAACCAATGAAATAGGAATTCCTGCTTCTGCAATATCTGGTTTTTTAGCCCAATCAAAGCTAAAAAAGAATAGACCAGCGATAAGTAAGTGAAAAATTACTGCACCGATTACTGCTCCAGGATGTTTGGCGATAAGTGTAAACATAATTGTTATTGAGTAGTAACTGGTTCAGTCATCCAGCTAATTTTCTTTGCGCCCGCTCTTTGTGCTGCAAGCATGGCTTGCGTAACATGGGTATGAATTGCATTGCCATCGGCTCGAATATAAACAGGTCGGTTTCCCGTCTCGCCCAGTTGTCCTTGCATTTGCTGGGTTAATTCAGCGGTGCTGATAATTATTTCAGCATTGCCTAAACTGATATCACCATTTTCACGGATGACTATAAATAGTGGTGGTTGATTGTTATCGCTTTCTAATAGATCAGCATCAGCGTTTGGCATGTTTACATTAACGCCAGATTGCATCATTGGCGCAGTTACCATAAAAATAACGAGCAGCACTAACATTACATCAATATAAGGTACGACGTTCATTTCAGCCATTGCGCGGCGTTTTCTATTTCGACGAGACATGTTTAAGCCTTGTCCTTAGTAAGAATCGCTTGGCGTTCAAGTAAGGTGGTGAATTCTTCTCGAAAGTTCTCATATCTAATTGCAATGCGATCAACTTTGTCACTAAAACGGTTGTAAGCGATAACTGCAGGGATTGCAGCGAATAAACCAATAGCGGTCGCGATTAATGCTTCAGCGATTCCTGGTGCCACTACCGCAAGTGTGGCTTGCTTCATTTCGCTTAAAGAAATAAACGAATTCATAATGCCCCAAACTGTTCCAAATAAACCAATATATGGACTGGTTGAGCCGACTGTAGCAAGGAATGATAAATTTTGTTCAAGCTTATCCATTTCACGTGTTTCAGCGACACGCATGGCTCTTTGGGCGGTATCAGTCACTGGTAAAAGTCTTGGGATTGCACCTTTGTTTAGACGGGCATACTCATGATATCCATTAAAGAATATTGCTGCCATACCCTCTCGGTCAGTTCTATTAGCGAGATCACCATAAAGTTTATTTAGAGAAATCCCGCTCCAAAACCGGTCTTCGAAAATCTCTAGTTTTTTCTCTGCTTTGCGGAGCTGATTTCTTTTAATGAACATTAAGGTCCAAGACGCAAGAGAAGCTAATACAAGAATTACCATGACTGCCTTAACGATAAGGCTAGCATCCATGATGAGCTTTAGAATAGTTTGATCAAATGTCATTTGATATTTTCCTTATTAATCTTCTCTAATAAAAAGCTTGGTAAGCGTTTTGGCTTAAGTTTTACTGAATCTACAACAACGACAGTTACATTGCCTTCTGCCAATACCACATGATCCCCATGTTTGCTTTTCTCTTCATTTTTTGAGGTTCGAAGTACCTGTTGTTTAAAAACAACACTCGTCTTGCCCAATTCTCTGATGTCTGCAGTTATAAAAAGTTCATCGTTAAATAATGCAGGCTTCAAATATTCGCAGTCCAAAGCGCGAACAACAAAGATTACTTGCTGCTCAGAGACTAGTTTATCCTGCTCAAAACCTAAGGTGCGCAACCACTCAGTTCTTGCGCGCTCAAAATAATTAATATAGTTGGAATGATAAACAACTCCACCAGCATCAGTATCTTCATAATAAACACGAACTGAAAGGCTAAAGTTAGTGCTGTTTGATGGTGGGCCTTTAGAGGAAAAGAGAGGTGTGTTCTGTTGATCTGTCATTGCATTATGCTAACACAATGTTGAGTAAAAAGTGCTCAAAAGTGGAGGGGTGTCTATTAAACGGTACTTCAGATATTGATTATGATTAATCCAACTTATCGGCTTTAGATAGGCGTTTTGCGATACGTACCATGTGAGCTAACTCAGCTTCTAATTCTTGTCGTTTGGTTTCTAAATAGTTTCGCAGGTCTTTCTTGCGTAGAAACAAGAAAAAGACTTTAAGGTTGGCAATAGTACGTTGGTATTCGCCTTTTAAATTTAGTGCTAGGGCACTACCTAAAATAATTGAACTGAGATAAAATAACGACCAGTAGAAACCAAAATGTGTATACACATAGTTGCATTGCCCTCCCCAGAAAATACCGAAAAACAACATGCCAAGCATCACCCATGTAGTGTCATGTTGGTCTACTTTCTTGGAGACTTTATTGGTCAAGAATTGCGTTAAGAAGTAAGGAATGATGCTATTTAATATTCCCCACAATGCAATTGGAAAACCAATTAGCACGATTCCTAAAGTTCTTATTGTGTAAAGTGTTAATAGCAGTGGTTGATACGTTATTGCTAAGTGGTAGTTGCTAATGCCACAGGCTTGGCAAAGCCGCTCAAACACCCTTAGTTTACTCATCAAACTTCGTATTTTTTCTGGCTCGTGTTGTTTTAAAAGATCTTGCAACTCAATTAATTGTTGGAGTGCTTGGAAGCGCTCACTTAATGTTTTTCTAGATTGATTGGTGACAGTTGGGTTTATTTTTTCTACTGCACTAGAGTTATCAATAGTAGCGTCGTTTTTAGTTTCTTCACCTTGTGTTTTACTAGTACGTAATGAAAAGAATTGTTCTAACCGCTTAACAAGATCTAAATCTTGCCATGATTTTGTATTAAGGGTAACAGCTTCAATACCTTTTTGAACACGTTCAGTGATTAGATGTACTGAATCGTATTCATTGATACCCTCTGGTAAATTAAGGTCAATTGGTTTGCCATAGTGAACTAAGACTTCTGTTCGGGCTCTCTTCTGACGGCTAAATGTCATACCAACTGGAATCACAACAGGAGCAATGCCGTTTTCTTGGATTGCGCCTAAAGCCATTCTTGCCGCGCCTGTTTTTATTTCTTGAATGTAAGATTTTGAATGACTTTGACCTTCTGGAAAAATGACTAGAGTTTGATTTTCAGCTAGTAATTCATAACACCTTGCAAATGTATCTTGGTTTTTTGAAGTATCAGTTTGTTCGGTTTCTCGTCGATATATAGGTACAGTTCCAATCATCCGCAAAATAGGTTTTAAGAAAGGATTTTTGAAAAGACCATCACGTGCAAGGGCGCGAATATTTTTATCTGTTGAAGCTTGTAATACAGCTGCATCAATAAGTGCATTGACGTGATTAACGCAGAGAATGATACCTGTATTTTCTGGAAGAGAGTCTTCGTCTATTACTTCATAACTACGATAAAAAACTTTCATCGTTAATGCACAGAGTTTTTTCCAGAAGAAAATAAATGCTCTGCGTGATAAAGAGAGTTTTGGTGAACTTGGCATCCTGTAATAATAGCTTATGAATGAATCTATTTATTAGAAAACCCTAGCAAAGTTATGTCAAAAGTAGGGGGGTATCTGTTTTAATTGAGTTTTTACTCACCATTTTGTAGATGTTTGGGTTGTTTGAGACCAAAATGCTGCCACGCATGACGAGTCGCTGTTCTCCCCCGAGGAGTACGCATTAAAAAACCTTGTTGGATTAAGAAGGGCTCGATGACATCTTCAATTGTGCCTCTTTCTTCACCAATGGCAGCCGCAATACTCTCAACACCTACAGGGCCACCATCGAACTTTTCCATAATCGCCAGAAGTACACGTCTATCCATGTTGTCGAAACCAAGATCATCGACATTTAACATATTGAGTGCAAGATCAGAAATTTCTTTAGTTATTTTGCCGTCAGATTTCACTTGAGCGTAATCGCGAACACGACGGAGTAGGCGATTAGCAATTCGTGGTGTTCCGCGAGAGCGACGAGCAATTTCTTCAGCACCTTGACTATCAATGCTGACATTTAAAATTCCAGCTGCGCGAGTTACTATATGAGTTAAATCTGTAACATTATAGAATTCTAGTCTTTGTACAATGCCAAAACGATCACGCAAAGGTGAGGTAAGTAACCCTGCTCGTGTCGTCGCTCCCACTAATGTAAATGGAGGTAGATCGAGTTTAATTGATCGGGCCGCAGGGCCTTCACCAATCATAATATCTAATTGAAAATCTTCCATCGCTGGATATAAAATTTCTTCGATAACGGGGCTTAATCGATGAATTTCATCAACAAAAAGTACATCATTTTCTTCAAGATTAGTAAGTAAAGCAGCAAGATCACCCGCTTTTTCTAATACAGGGCCAGATGTTTGACGCAAGTTAGCGTTTAGTTCATTTGCAATGATATGTGAAAGTGTTGTTTTTCCTAACCCTGGCGGGCCAAAAATAAGTACATGATCTAATGCTTCGCCACGAGCTTTTGCGGCAGGTATAAAAATTTCCATCTGTTCTTTTACAGCTGGTTGTCCTACATAGTCTTTTAATGTTTGTGGACGAATTTTTTCTTCAACATCACGAATTGAGTCGTCTAAGCCTGCAACGGGAGATATTATTCGGTCACTATTGTAATCACTTCCTGAGCTATTGTCGTTGTAATCTATCATCCCAGACTCGCTTTAAGTGCCTTGCGAACAATTTCTTCTACAGATAAGCCGCCACTAGAATATTTAGCGACCATTTGGCTTGCTTGAGTAGGTTTGTAGCCCAATGCAAGCAGAGCCGCGATTGCTTCGTCTTCTAGATTTCGCATGATTGGAGCTGGAGCAAATCCATCTATTTGAGTTTGCTCTGACGGTTCTGGTAAGCGATCACGCATTTCTATTATGAGTCTTTCAGCGGTCTTTTTACCAACACCAGGTAATTTAGTTAATCCTGCAACATCATTATTATGAACGCGCTGGGAAAACTCATTGGCTGTCATACCGGAAACAATAGCTAAGGCCATCTTAGGACCAACGCCATTTACCTTTAAGAGTATTCGAAATAGTGCGCGTTCTTCAATGGAGCTAAAAGCAAAAAGTGTATGTGCATCTTCTCGCACTATTAAATGCGTGTAGAGAGTGACTTCGTTGTTTATCTCAGGTAGGTCAATAAAAGTAGTAAGGGATGCAATTAGTTCATAACCTACTCCACCAACATCAAGTAGCAAGTCAGGCGTTTGTTTATGGAGAAGAATGCCTCGTAGTAGTCCAATCATTTTAACAGAGCTTCCTGTAAACGTTGTTTAGTAGAGCCGACATGTGCGTGGCTTAATGCTATTGCAAGTCCATCGGCAGTATCAGATTGTAATTTCCCTGATAGATTCAAAAGTAATTTCACCATATGTTGCACTTGAGACTTATCAGCATTGCCTTTACCAACGACTGCCTGTTTGATCTCTCTAGCGCTATATTCAAAAACAGGAACGTCTTGCATTACTGTTGCACAAATAGCAGCTCCACGAGCTTGCCCTAGCTTTAGTGCAGATGACGGGTTATTAGAGAGAAAAACATCTTCAATCGCCATTTGTTGTGGTTGAAATTCGCGAATGATTAGTTCAATTTCTTTATAGATTTTACCTAGACGTAATGGGAATGGATCATTTCCTAATCTTATGCAAGTACTGAAGATATGTTGGCTATAACGGCCATCGCTTTCGATAATACCAATTCCGGTAATTCGTGAACCTGGGTCGATGCCAAGTATGCGCATAGTGGTCCTTTCGATAAGGATCGATAATTAAAAAGCGAACAAAAAGGATACCATAGAAAACTCACTACGCACAGCTATTGTGAACCAATGTTTTTTAGATGGGTGTTAGTATTAAATTAGATTTCAATCATTTCAAAATCAGATTTTCCTACCCCGCAGTCTGGGCATTCCCAGTCTTCAGGAACATCTCCCCACTTTGTGCCTGGGGCAATACCATCTTCTGGCCACCCTTCTGCTTCGTCATAAACAAGGCCACATACTATGCATAAATATGATTTCATTTTTACTCGATATTAAAATAATGGATATTATTGATACTATCATAGTGATGTATTCATCAAAAATATATGAGGTTGTCTATTGAAAATTTAATTCTTGGTAATTAATTTTGTAGTGCTGAATAAAATCTACCGATTATCTAGAGTCTCTTTGAAATTATTAAGACTAATCGTAGAATGTATGTTCGTCTAATAAAAACTAATAATAAAGACAGAGAGCTAATTATAAAAAATGTCTACTGTTCAAAGTAAAAACCTTCCCAGTCTACTAAAGAAGTTAGTAGTAGATAACAAACTCACCCAAGAGGTTGCAGAAAAAGCTGTAATAGACTCTACGGAGAGGGGTATATCGATTACTACTCATCTAGCTCAACGCAAACTAGTTGATGAGACTGATTTAGCAATTTATAACAGTAAAGAATTTGGACTCAGTTTAATAGATTTGTCGTCAATAGAAGTTGCAATGGATGTCGAGGTGTTGCTACCTAAAGACATGATGCGAAAATCTCAATTGTATCCACTATTTAGAATGGGGAAAGCGATTACGGTAGCCGTAGCAGATCCATTTTTCTTATCTAATTTGAGCGATGTAAGGTTTGCAACAGAGCTCATGCCTGAGCCAGTGATTGTTGAATATTCCAAACTTCAGAGTTTGATCAATCCCAATTCAAGTGACGATTCTATTAATTCGGGTATGTCAATTTCTCATGACGCTGCTGCCCAAGATATGGTCATCGAAACGGATGAATTAGAGTCGGAAGAAGAGGAAGATGACTCAGGAGTTGATGTAACTCAATTCTTGAACGAATTATTACTGCATGCTATAAATAAAAAAGTATCTGATATTCATATCGAACCTTATGAAAAAATTCTTCGGGTAAGATTTCGTTTAGACGGAATGCTTCAAGTAGTTAGTATGCCGCCAAAATCATTGGCTAGAAGAATGACTTCCCGCATAAAAGTAATGGCTCAATTAAATACTTCTGAGCGTCGAATTCCCCAAGATGGACGCATTCACTTTAGAGTGGGTGAGGATAAGCATATTGATTTTCGTGTGAATACATTACCTACGCTATACGGCGAAAAAATCGTAATGCGTATCTTGGATTCAGATACTGCAGCTCTTGGGATTGATGTACTAGGTTTTGACCCTAAACAAAAAAGTGATCTGCTTTATGCTTTAGAAAAACCTGATGGAATGATATTGGTAACTGGTCCAACAGGTAGTGGTAAAACCGTTACTCTATATGCCGGTTTAAATATTCTAAACACTTCTGAAAGAAATATTTCTACTGCAGAAGACCCTGCTGAAATTCAAGTTCCTGGTATCAATCAGGTAAATGTTAACAATAAAGTAGGTTTGACCTTTGCAAGTGCTCTGAGAGCATTTCTTCGTCAAGATCCAGATATCATCATGGTAGGTGAGATTCGAGATTTGGAAACTGCTGAAATTTCAGTAAAAGCAGCACAGACAGGTCACTTACTGTTATCAACACTTCACACTAACTCTGCTCCAGAGACATTAACTCGTTTGATTAACATGGGTGTGCCAGCATTTAATATTGCATCTGCCGTTCATTTAATCGTAGCTCAACGACTTGCTAGAAGGCTTTGTAAAGAGTGTAAAGCTTTGGTTGAGGATGTTCCAAAACAAGCACTTGTTCAGCTGGGGTTCGATGAAAGCGAAGTAGACTCCATAGAAATATTTGAGCCAGTTGGCTGTGGTGATTGTTCACACGGTTATAAGGGTCGTGTTGGTATCTATCAAGTTATGCCGATCTCAAGTGAAATGCAAACAATGATAATGAATGATTCCAACTCTCTAGAAATAGCAATTCAAGCAAAAAAAGAAAATATCTTGGATCTACGACAGTCAGCATTAACTAAAGTACGTGAGGGGATTACCTCATTAGCTGAACTTGAACGAGTCACCAAGGATTAAAAAGAGGAAACGTTATGGCAACTGCAACTGCAAAAAACAGTAAATTAGACCAACCTACATTCGTATGGGAAGGTACTAATAAAAATGGCGTAAAGATTCGTGGTGAGAACCAAGCAACAAATGAAAATTTTCTGCGTGCTGAACTAAGACGTCAAGGAATTAGCCCTAAAACGATTAAGAAGAAAAGTAATCGAATGACTGGCGGTAAAATTAAGCCTATTGATATCGCTCAGTTTGCAAGGCAGTTAACTACGATGATGCGAGCAGGTGTTCCTATGGTGCAATCATTAGAGTTGATTGGCACTGGCCATGAAAAACCAGCTATGCGTGAGTTGATCAAGAAAATCACTAAAGATATTGAAGGTGGAGATGACTTGGCAGGTGCTTTAGAGAATCATCCA
>CALISP010000113.1 GCA_938041705.1 uncultured Cocleimonas sp.
GCTTGCCCATTAAAGCGGCAACTAGGCCACCAGGACCTGCAACAAATCCACCCATGCCCAATACTGCCGAAGGCTTTACTTTGACCATAATCATTACTGATTGGAACAAAGCTTTTGCAAGCTGCAAAGGAGCAGCCAACAGAGCAGTTAATCCTTTTCCTCGCAAGCCGTTGACAGACAAATGTACCATTTCGATACCAGCTTCAGGAATTACACGAGCTTCAAGTCCTTTTGGAGTGCCCATCCAAATAACCGGAATATTCTGTTCTATCAGTGCTCTTGCAACAGCCAAACCAGGGTAAACATGCCCACCAGTGCCACCCGCAGTGATTAAAACCGGACCTAATTCTTTTTTATCTGCATTAATAGAAGCATTAGATTTCATATCAACTGCATTTTTGGAGTTATCTTGCATAATTCGCTCCACTAGTCCCTTTTCTTCGCGTCGTTTTTGACTTCGGTCTAGCCTTTGATGTTTGCTTAAACATCTTATTCTTTAATTTTCGTGCTTCTTTATCACTTAATCCGAATAATGCAATTTGAGTATCACGATGCACTCTCATCAATAATGCTAACGCCATTATCGTCACTAATAGACTACTTCCACCATAACTAATCAAGGGAAGAGTTAATCCTTTAGGTGGGAGTAATGCCAAGTTAACACCTATATGAAATAGGACTTGAAAGCCCATCCAAAAACCTATGCCATAAGCTAAATAAGCAGCGAAATTTAGTTTTGCGCGATCTGCTCTAAAACCAATTACAAATGCTCTTTGTACTAGCCAAGCATATAAACCCAGAGTTATTACGATACCAATAAAGCCTAACTCTTCAGCTAATACAGCAAAAATAAAGTCATTATGAGCTTCTGGTAAATAGAAGAGTTTCTGTACACTAGCGCCCAGACCACTGCCGAACCAACCACCATCGCCCACTGCCATTAATGCATGAACTGTCTGATAAGCTTTACCAGAAGCGTGTGACCAAGGATCAAGAAATGCTGTTACGCGCGCGCCACGATAACCCATCATTACCAATGGAATCATTATCGCGATAGCCCCAACAAAAAGAAATGCTAAACGAGTGAGTTTTACTCCACCTAAAAACAACATTGCCATGCCCGTTGCAGTTAAAACAACAACAGATCCAAAATCAGGCTCTAGCATCAACAAACCATCAGTTACACCCAATACAATCAGTGGAATAAACAAGGGTTTATAACTTGGAGAATAAGCTAATTCTTTTCCATGGCGAACCAAATAACCTGCCATGTACATGATCATTATAAGTTTTGCCAATTCAGATACCTGCAATGAAACAGGTCCAAGATTTATCCAACGATGACTGCCATTTACTTCCTTACCAATCACGGGCAAAAGAACTGCTACCAGCAATATCATTACTATGGGTAATAACTTAGCACCCATATGCTGCCATACAGATGTTTTAATTTGATAAACACAAAGTGCAACGACAATGCCCAGACAAAGAAAGACAAGTTGACGATTAAAGAAGAAGTAAATATTACCAAAGTTCTTTTCTGCAACAGCAATTGATGCAGACATCATCATGACTAAGCCAAGACCTATTAATAACGTCACGCTTAGTAATAAGCCACGATCAACATAACGACTCCACTCTGGCATAAAATCAGCAGTTAATCCTTTAAGCATGATTTGCTCCGTTATTTGATAACTGATTACTTAATTGATTTTCTAAACTTTCAACTGATTCTATAAATACTTGACCACGTTTAATGTAATTTTCAAACATATCAAAACTCGCACAAGCCGGAGATAACAGCACATTATCCGAAGCTTCTTTATCAGCCAAAGCATAAGCTTGCTGAACAGCCTCTAACATTGTTTTTGCAAATACGAATGGAATCGATGGATCGATTACAGCTGATATTTTTTCTGCATCTTCACCGATTAACACGACAGCTCGCGCCTTTTCAGTAATCACTTTTTTTAAAGGTAAAAAGTCCGCACCTTTGCCTTGTCCACCTGCAATTAATACAGTTTTACCAGACAAACCAGAAAGTGCGGATAAAGTTGCCCCTACATTCGTGCCTTTTGAATCGTTATAAAAATTCACCTGATTTAGTTCATTGACCCATTGAGTGCGGTGTTCCATTCCAGAGAATTCGTTTAATACTTTTAGCATTGCAGATAACTGTAATCCTGCAATTTCACCTAAAGCCAATGCAGCCAATGAGTTTGCTAAATTATGTGTACCTACCTGTTTTACATCGCTAACAGGCATTAATAGTTCATCACCTTTTGCTAGCCATTCAATGCCATTTTGAGTTTGCAAACCATAATGACCTGCCTCGGGCTTATCTAACCCAAAACTCAAAATACTCTGATTCCTGATAGCCTGATTCGCAAAACGAGTTGAATACTCATCTTCACGGTTATAAATCACATGTTCACAGTTTTTGTAAATGAGCGATTTAGCTTCTGCATATTGCTCAATTTGATTATCGTAACGATCGAGGTGATCTTCTGATAAATTCAAAATTACAGCCGCTAAAGTTTGTAAAGAAGGCGTAGTTTCTAATTGATAACTAGATAGCTCTAGAATAAATAGTTCTGTATTTGATCCTGAGTTAGGCTTACTTAACAAATCTAAAGCAGGTGTTCCAATATTTCCACCGGTTCCAACAGCAACACCTGACTCTTTAGCCATTAAGTCTAATAAAGTTGTGACGGTCGTTTTACCATTTGAACCAGTAATAGCAATTACTGGCTTAGAAGACTCTATCTCACGACAAAATAATTCGATATCACCAACAACCTCGGCACCTGAATCTTTTGCAGATAAAATTTCTGGGGTACTTACTGCAATTCCAGGGTTAACGATGATTTGTTTTGCATTCGCTAACAAAGATGTATCGAAATCACCAAAATGATGTTCTGTATTATTGTTAATTAATGAAAATAGCTGATCCGAACAAGGTGGATTTTCTCGACTATCAACAACTGCAAATTCACGATCTTGACCAGATAAATAACGCGCAACAGATAGCCCCGTAGTGCCTAAGCCTACGATAACAGTATCAATATTATGTTGTTGTGCGTTCATTACTATTTAACTTATCCCTTAACTCGTCTATCACTGTTTAAATGTACTTAATGGGTTTAATTAGGCGCTTAAAATGACACACCCCTACTTTTAGGCACTTCTACCTACAAATCCTTTATCTAACTTTCAGCGTAGCCAATCCGACCAACACCAAAATAATGGTAATTATCCAAAAACGTACAATCACTTTCGGTTCTGCCCAGCCTTTCAACTCAAAATGGTGATGAATCGGCGCCATACGAAAAATTCTTTTCCCTCTAAGCTTGAAAGAACCAACCTGTAAAATTACAGAAACTGCTTCCATCACGAATACACCACCCATAATGAAAAGCACTAATTCTTGCCTTACCATTACAGCAACAATGCCTAATGCAGCACCTAAAGATAAAGCACCTACATCCCCCATAAATACTTGCGCTGGATAGGTGTTAAACCAAAGAAAACCTAGTCCTGCACCAAAAATCGCACCACAAAAAATTAAAATCTCACCAACACCCGCCACATATGGGATACCTAAATAACCTGAAAACTCAGTATTACCACTAGCAAGTACAAATACACCCAAAGCTGCTGCTACTAATATCGTTGGCATAATGGCCAAACCATCTAATCCATCAGTCAGATTTACCGCATTACTCGTGCCAACAATTACTAAGTAGCTCCATGGAATAAACAACCAACCTAGATCAACGAACCATTCTTTAACCACTGGGAAATACAGTGTGGTTTCCGTCGGGGTTTTAGCTACCACATATAAATAAGTCACAGCGACAAAAGCCACCAATGACAAACCTAAATACTTCCAACGCGAAGCTAAACCCTTACTATTTTTTTCTTTAAGCTTCAAAAAATCGTCATAGCCACCGATAAAACCAGAACCAATTGTCACGAACAAAGCGACCCATACATAATGATTAGTTAAATCTGCCCAACACAATGTTGCTACGCTTATCCCTAGTAAAATTAACGCACCACCCATCGTAGGTGTTCCTGCTTTTACTAAATGAGATTGCGGCCCGTCATCGCGAATGGGTTGACCCATTTTCAGATTAGTCAAGGCTCTAATCATCCACGGACCCATCAATAATGAGATACCTAATGCCGTTAATACCGCCAAAATCGTACGAAATGTTGAATATTGAAATACATTAAAAGCAGAGTTAAGTTCCGACAGCCATTCAAATAAATGTAATAGCATTAAGCTGTCTCTCCGAGCTGGTCATTGTAATCAGCAGAGAGCGCTTCAACGGCACGTTCCATTTTCATAAAACGCGAACCTTTGATTAAAATCGTTACGTTATCAGGCAAACTTTCATTTACATCTTTTTTCAAACTAGCTAACAAATCATTCATTTCATTAAAACTCTTACCATTAGTACCAAACGAGTCACAGGCTTTCGCACTGTACTCACCCAAACAATACATATGGTTTATACCTACCGCTTTTGCTTTTTCGCCGATTTTTTCGTGCACTTTTTCAGGATTTTCACCAAGCTCACCTAAATCACCTAAAACAAACACAGTGTTTTCTTTTTGCGCAAGCACAGTAAGTGCCGCCACGACAGAATCAGGATTCGCGTTATACGTATCATCCAGAATCTGTGAGTTATTAATGCCAGTAACTGGAGCTAATCGCCCCTTAACTGGCAACATGGTTTCCAAACCTTCGACAATAGTCTCAAGTTCAATCCCCAAGGCGGTGGTAGCCGCCGCTGCCGCAAGCGCATTCATTGCATTATGACGACCCAGTAGCTTGAGATTAACCCTAATCTCTTTACTACCGTTATTTATCATCAGACCCCCATCTGATAATAAGCGGCCGCTTATTTTTGCTTCATTGTTAATGCCAAACGCTATGACCTCACGGTCTAAGTTGAGATCCTTCCAATAATCTACAAACGTATCGTCTGCGTTGATTATGGCGATCCCTTGAGTCCCCAACCCAATAAAAATTTCCCCTTTTGCTTTTGCTACGCCTTCGAGATTAATAAACCCCTCCAAATGTGCAGCTCCTGCATTATTTAAAACAGCCACATCGGGCTGTGCAATTTTTGTCAAAAATTCAATTTCACCGAAGTGGTTTGCACCCATTTCGATTACAGCAAAATCGTGCCTATCACGTAAACGCAATAGAGTTAATGGCATGCCGATATCGTTATTTAGATTGCCGTGCGTTGCTAATGTTTTTCCTTTTAGCGAAAGAATCGCGGCAATCATTTCTTTTAAAGTGGTTTTACCATTACTGCCAGTGAGCGCAATTAACGGCTTAGTAAATTGTTTTCGCCAGGCACCTGCTAAATCAGCCAAAGCTTGCAATGTATCTTCAACGACAATTTGTGGTAGCTCACAATCAATTTTTTTACTGACTAAAGCAGCACCTGCTTTACCCACTAGATCAGACACAAAATCATGAGCATCGAAACGCTCGCCTTTTATAGCGATAAACAACTGATCTGCTTTAACTAAGCGCGAATCAGTAGCGACTGAATCCATTGCTAATTGCTCATTAGGAGCATTAAAAAGACACCCCCCCACTTTTTGGCATATTTCATCTAATGTTAGAAAGCCGTTGCATTGAACTGACATATTATTTTCAGAAGCAATCATGCAGCCAACTCCTGCAATACTTTATTTGCCTGCTCACGATCACTAAATGGGATAGAACCAGTGGCTAGTACTTGAACATTCTCATGGCCTTTGCCTGCGATTAAAACAGTATCTCCTGATTGAGCATTTTTCAAAGCAGTACTAATTGCTTTTGCCCTATCATGTTCAATAGTTATTACTGCTTTATTAATAAAACCGGCAACCACATCCTGCATAATAGATTCGGGATTTTCTGTACGTGGATTGTCATCAGTAACAATTACTACATCTGCATTAGCTTCAGCAATTTTCGCCATTAAAGGACGCTTACCAGTATCTCGGTCGCCTCCACATCCAAATACGCATATAAGCTTATTTTGAGTATGTTCACGCAAGGCCTTCAAAACTGTTTCTAAAGCATTTGGTGTATGCGCATAATCAACCACAGCAAGCACTCCAGCATCAGACACTTTTTCCATTCGTCCCGCTACAGTCTGTACATTACTTAACTGCGTTATCGCAACTTCCAGAGAGTGACCTAAACCTAACATCGCGCCTAGAGCAGCGAGTAAATTACTTAAGTTAAAACGCCCCAATACAGAAGCGGTTAAATCAGCTTGCTGATCCCCGTAATGAACCCGGGCAGATATTCCTGAGTTATTAAATATAGTGTTGTTGGCAATTAATGAGTTTTCAGGGTAATCAGCGACAGAATCATTTGCAGATGCAATACCATAACCAATAATTGACCCTGAAATGACACCCCCCCACTTTTGAGCTATTTCTTGTCCGAATTGATCATCCAGATTAAGCACTAATGCTTTCAAATCAGGCCATGCAAATAACTTAGCTTTAGCTTCTGCATAAGCTTCTACCGTAACGTGATAATCTAAATGATCTCGACTAAGATTTGTTAAAACCGCAACATCAAAATAAACACCTGACACTCGACCTTGATCAAGCGCATGAGATGAAACCTCCATTGCCAAAGCCTTCACTTTTTTCGCTTTCATTTCTGAAATATTCTTATGCGTAGAAATAACATCTGGCGTTGTATGAGTCGCAGTCTGTAAGTCATCTAACAAACCAATTCCCAATGTACCCATAACCGCACAGTTTTCCATTGCTTGTGCAATGAAATGACTGACACTGGTTTTACCATCAGTGCCAGTAATTCCAACAACATCTACAGCTTGACTTGGAGAGTCATAAAAACGATTTGCGATTTCACCTAAGTGTTTACGTAAATCAGTAATTTCTATTTGTGGCACCGCCATCTTTTGTGTTTTTACTGCAACATCCGATTCCCAAATGATTGCAACAGCACTTTGATCTATAACACTATCCGCATAAGTTAACCCATGCTGCTGCGTACCTTTTAATGCAACAAATAACGCACCTTGCTCAACTTTTCGACTATCAATAGTTAACGCCGTTACGTCACAATCTTGTTCAGCCATTACTGGAGCTATACCTTTAAGCAAAACAGAGAGCATCATGTGTTATCACCCATTTCAACAACAGCCGATAATTCTTTTTGTAAGGTTTTTTGCTTAATAGCTTTTATAGACTCTTGTGCTTGCTTAACTTTTCTAGGCTTTGCATTTTTCATTGGAGGTAATGCATCTGGTGCGATATCCATAATGCGCAAGGAGTTAGCCATGACCTTAGAAAAAAGAGGTGCCGCTAAACGCCCACCACTTGCCTTTTCTACTTTTGGCTCATCGATCATAACTGCTACCACCAAACGTGGATTTGTTGCAGGAGCCATTCCTACAAAACTAACGATCAAATGATCTTTACTGTAACGATTCTTAATTAATTTATAAGCCGTACCCGTTTTTCCAGCCACATGATAACCATCAATTGCAGCATTTTTACCGGTAGCATCTTTTTGCACAACGGTACGCATCATCTCCAACACAGAGTTTGCATTGTCCGCTGACATAACTCGTTGACCCAAAGGCTGAGCCTCTTGCTTGTAAATACTAACTGGGTACAAAACACCCTCAGTTGCGAATACTGTATAAGCATGTGCCATCTGCAATAAACTCGTAGAAACACCATAACCATAACCATGAGAAGCTCTATCGACACGCCCCCACTTATCATAATAAGGTAGCTTCCCTTCTGCTTCACTAAAGAACCCCGCATCTGGCTTACGACCAAATCCAACACGGTTTAAGAACTTCCAGTGCTCGCTTGATTTCATCAACAAAGCGACTTTACTTGCCCCAACGTTACTGGATTTTGCGAGTATTCTAGATAAAGTCATTGAGCCGTAATTTTTTGGATCTTTAATAATCACTTTTCCGACTTTAAATTTTCCTGGAGAAGTTTCAATTGATACATCTTGACCTATTGCACGAGCCTCTAATGCAGCGGCAATAGTAATTGGCTTCAACGTTGAGCCAGGCTCAAAAGTATCAACCACCGCACGATTACGATATTGATAAGCCTTCATGTCTGTTCGATCATTAGGATTAAAACCTGGCATATTTGCCATCGCCAAGACTTCACCCGTAAGCGTATCGAGTACTACTACTGAACCAGATTCAGCATTTAACTTGTATACCTCACCTTTTAAGAGCTTATACGCTGCATATTGGATCCTATGATCAAGACTAAGTTGAATCGTCTCTCCAGGAACCATTGTTTCCAATTCTTCGATACTTTCAACTAAACGACCTCGCCCATCGCGAATCACTCTATTTCTCCCTGAAGATCCGGCCAAACGAACATTCATTGAACGCTCAACACCTTCGATACCCTTATCATCGATATCAGTGAAACCAACAACATGTGACGTTGTTTCTGCCATTGGATAAAATCGACGATACTCACGCTTTACATTTACCGCAGGAATATGCAAATCAGCAACTTCTTGTGCTTTTTCAGGAGTAATTTGACGACCTAGGTAATGAAATCGCTTACTGGACACTGAAGCCAGCCTAGCCTCTAAAGCACCGTCATCCATGCCTAGTATCAATTCAACACTCTTTAATTTGGCATCTAATAGCGCTATATTTTCTTTAGCCAATAGACCATTAGCATTATCTTCTAAAGATATTTTTTGCAACTGTCGCTTTGCATCTGCTAATTTCCGCGGATCAACAGAAATAGAAGCTACCGGAGAACTAATAGCTAAGGCCTCACCATTTCTATCAGTAATCATTCCACGGTAAGGCGGAACTGTAAGGGTGCGTAACTGTCTCTTTCCAGCTTGCGCTTTGAGCCAATCTTGTTGAAATAATTCTAGATAAGCCGCACGAACAAGCAGCACGCTAATACCTGCCAAAAGTAATAACATCAAAGTAAAGCGTCTACCACGATAAACAGGAGATATCGCCGCACTATGCTTAGCATTCGACCTAACCCCATACTTGGAGCTAAGCTTAGACTTTCGCCTAATATTACTTTTTGCTGTGCGAGTGTTAGCCATGCTTAGTTTCCAAGCACCGCTTTAGATGTGTCAATAGAATCTCTATCTGATGATGAAACCTTGATGTTTCCACCCTCTAATACGGCAATTACTTCAGATTTAATTGGCTCTTGAATAATTTTCTTCTCAGACGCTTTAGGCATCTTCATATTCAAATCCCAACGTGCATATTTTTCCACACGCACTTGGTTCAAAGTAACAGCCTGTTCTAATTTCAAACGACTCCATTGTGCAGCCAACTTATCTCTCTCTTTCTCAAGCTTCTGTAGCTTCACATAAGCCGTTCTGGATTCATGACGATGCACAACAGTTTTAACTGCCACAAACACAACACTTACAAACAATATTGCCAGCACTGGTAACTGCCAATTAATAACAGAATCAACCGTCAATTGTTTTTCTTCTATATTAGAATCGTTTTTATACACTGGGGTCTCAACACTCATTGCTTCTCTCCAATACGCATAATTGCACTACGTGATCGAACATTGAATTGCACTTCATCTTTCGATGGCTTGATCGCTTTACCAATCGACTTAAACATCGGCTTAGCAAACTCGCTTTCCATAATAGGCATACCACGCGGCATTTGCGGCGCACTTGACTGAGCTTTAATGAATCGCTTTACGATCCTATCCTCTAGAGAATGAAAACTAATCACGACTAATCTTCCTTTTATTGCCAAGAACTCTTTTGAGTTTTCCAGACAGTCAATTAAGTCATCAAGCTCACGATTAATAAAGATTCGTATCGCTTGAAAACTGCGCGTTGCCGGGTGCTTTCCCGGTTCTTTTCTCTGTATTTTCATAGGGATGCAAGAAGCGATAATCTCAGCCAACTGAAGTGTTGTGCTAAGTGGGGTTTCCGCTCTCTTCTCCACTATTGTGCGTGCGATTCTGCGAGAGAATCTTTCATCACCATACTGATAAATAACATTAGCAATCTCTTCATCGGAAGCCTTGTTAAGCCACTCTGCAGCACTCAACCCCTCATCGGGATTCATTCGCATATCGAGTGCGCCATCGCGCATAAAACTAAAACCACGCGACGCGTCATCCAACTGGGGTGAAGACACACCTAAATCTAACAAAAGCCCATCTGCTCTCTCGATACCTGCATCCTGCAACGCATCAGGAAAATCTTTAAATGACCCTTGCCATACAAATATCCGCTTATCATCTTTAAAGCTTTCCTTCGCATGAGCAATGGCAAGCGGATCTTTATCTATTAACAACAAACGTCCATCAGGACCTAGTTGCTTTAAAATTTCAGCCGAATGACCTCCTCGACCAAAAGTGGCATCTATATAGACACCGTTATTCTTTATTGCTAATGCAGTAACTGCCTCATCCAGTAAGACCGTTTCATGTTTAAATTGATTGGACATAAAATAATAGCCACTTGATTGAAAGACACTAGATAGAAAGCCCTTTCAAGGACTCGTCATTTTGGATATTGATAGGCGCCGCCTCTCTCATATCCTCTCGCCCGACATTCCAGGCTTCTTCATCCCACAATTCAAACTTATCGCCCTGACCTACTAGCACGATCTTTTTTTCCATCTGCGCATATTCTCTCAATGGACCAGCTAACATCAACCTACCTTGACCATCCATTTCCACATCGGACGCATGACCCAAAATCAAACGCTTCATGCCGCGCACCGCTCCGGACAAGTTAGGCAAACTCATTAACTTATGCTCTGTGTCCACCCATTTTGTCATCGGATAAAGAACCAAACAGCGCTCTTCATGGTCTACGGTAAGCATCATTTCACCATTGTGATCAGAGTTAATCTCATCGCGATACTTAGTAGGCACAGCTATGCGCCCCTTTGTATCGACAGTTAAATTTGAGATCCCTCTAAACACTTACTTACCGAACCTTTTCATTTATTAGAAAACAATTACAAACAAGTTTTAAGTTTCATAATAACCACATTATTCCACAAAAACCCACATTTCATCCCATATTACCACTTATTTACCACAAAACAAGTACTGTTTAATCTAGAAAGATCTTTAAAAGACAAGCAGTTAGAGCAAATCATGAGAAATGAGCTTATGGAGAAAAAGTTAGTGATTTTAAATTAAAATGATATAAGCAAAGCTTAACAACACACTTTAAGAATGTGTTGCTTTTGTTCTCTTTTTGATAAAAAACAAATATAAAATGAGTCATTTTCATCAGAAAGATGAAAAAAGAGTGAAAAGTATAATAGAAAGACACACCCCTACTTTTGAACTATTTCATTAGATTATTGAAAGACTCAAATAAGGGGTGTAAGTGTAAAAACACAAAAAGAAACAGAAATTAAAAGTGTGAGTTGACCTATAAGCCGGGTTCTGTCGTGAACAATCATTCATCTGGATAATGCGTCGCCGCACACCTCAAGCGATCTACCCGGATACAGTGCGGGTACACACCTATTGCATCCCTATTTGATCTTGCTCCGGACGGGGTTTACCTTGCCACACGCTGTTACCAGCGGTGCGGTGCGCTCTTACC
>CALISP010000114.1 GCA_938041705.1 uncultured Cocleimonas sp.
ATTCCGATTTTAACTTCTTCAGGAGTAATAACACCCGGACAGTTAGGGCCTACAAGAACTGTTTTGCTTCCCATCTTACGCATACGATCACGAGTTTTGATCATATCTGCAACAGGAATACCTTCAGTGATACAAATAACCAAATCAAGTTCAGCATCTACTGCTTCATCAATCGCGGCTGCAGCAAAACGAGGCGGTACGTATATTACAGAAGCGTTAACACCATGCATTTCTTTTGCGTCTTTAACAGTGTTGTAAACCGGAACGCCTTGCACTTTTTGGCCTTCTTTGCCAGGTGTTACACCTGCAACAAAACAATCTCTACCGTATGCATAATCTAAACATTGAGTCGTGTGGAATTCACCAGTGTTACCAGTGATTCCTTGAGTAACAATGCGTGTATCTTTGTTTATTAAAATAGACATATGTACTCTCCTTTATGCTTTAACTGCAGCAACAATTTTTTCTGCTGCATCAGCCATAGTAGTAGCTGTTTGTAATTTAACATCAGACTCATCAAGAATCTGGCGACCTTTTTCAACGTTGGTGCCTTCAAGACGAACAACTAATGGTACTGTCATATCTACTTGTTGGGCCGCAGCTACGATACCTTCAGCAATAACATCACATTGCATAATTCCGCCGAATATATTAACTAAAATACCTTCAACGTTTTTATTACCCAGCATAATCTTAAACGCTTCAGTAACCTGTTCTGCATTTGCTCCTCCACCGACATCAAGGAAGTTAGCTGGATCACCACCATATAACTTGATGATATCCATTGTAGCCATAGCAAGACCTGCGCCATTAACTAAACAACCGATATTGCCATCTAATGAAATGTAAGAAAGATCCCATTTAGATGCTTCGATTTCGTTATCATCTTCTTCATCCAAGTCACGATAAGCAAAGATTTCAGGTTGACGATAAAGTGCGTTTGAATCGATGTTAAATTTAGCATCAAGAGCAATAACACGTTTGTCACCAGTAACGACTAATGGATTGATTTCTGCTAGTGAAGCATCAGACTTAACAAATGCCTCATATAGACCAGCTAAAAAATCAGCTCCCTCAGCAATTGCTTCTGCAGGGATCCCAATTTTGGCACATACGTCTTCTGCTTCTGCTCGGTCTAAACCGTCAGTAGGATCAACATATATTTTTAAGATTTTTTCTGGTGTATGTTCAGCGACTTCTTCAATATCCATGCCACCTTCAGAACTACACATCAACACAACTTTTTGTGTTTCACGGTCTACTAAAGCACCTATATATAGTTCATCAGCAATGTCTGCGCCTTCTTCTATATAAAGACGTTTTACTTCTTTACCTTCTGCGCCTGTTTGCGGAGTTATTAATTGCATGCCTAATATCGCATCTGCGTATTCACGCAATTGCTCCATTGAGGTAGCAACTTTAACACCGCCACCTTTTCCGCGACCACCTGCGTGAATTTGTGCTTTAACTACCCAAACATTACCGCCTAGTTCTTCGGCCGCTTCAACGGCTTCGTCAACTGAAAAGCAAGCAATACCACGTGGAGTCGTAACTCCATATTTTCTCAGAATTTCTTTACCCTGATATTCATGTACGTTCATTGTTTTCTCTAGTAATTAGTGAAAGTTTATAAGTTGGTGCCTGTATCTATATGCTTTGATTAATATATAAATCACATAGAGCAGGACATCATACTACAATTATTTTCTGGCAACAGGCTAAGAGGGATATTATATGGCCTGTAATGAGCTTTTTTTTAATGACGATAATTGATATAAGAAATCTTATTCTTGTTTTAAGATAAAAATGGTAATTCAACGCCTATTTTTAAATATCGTGCGTATAATTACATTTTTTTAAATTTATTAGAGTTTATTTTATGATTGGACGGCTATTTCTCATTCTCGTTCTGCTGGCAGTCAGCTTGTATGTTGTAAAATACATTCGTACGAAGCTGGATGAAACGCAAAAACGCATAGATAAAGAGTCTGATAATGAAAATAATGACTCAAATACTACTAACCAGAATACAAAAAAACTAATGGTTAAATGTCAACAATGTGGTCTGCATATTCCAGAGAAAGAAGCGATCAAACAAGGGGATAATATATTTTGCAGCTTGGAGCACGCCAAAAAGGAGCTTTAGACACACATCTAGGGGGAATTCATTCTCCAGATCTAGTCGTAACTTCAGACCCTTGGGCCCCACTTCAGCTCTACAGTATATATCGCTTGATTCTGGCGGGAATATTTTTAGTTTTTTCACTAACAGATATTTCTTCTGCAGAAATCGGAACATCTAAAAGTCATCTATTTTCTATAGCGGTTAACGCATATTTAGGTTTCGCATTACTGGGAGTTTTTCTATCTCATATACGAAAGCCAAGCTCTTCTAAACAACTTTACTTTAATTCCTTTACAGACATAGTATTTCTATTATCGGTGGTATTCACGAGTGGAGGCTTAAGTTCTGGTTTAGGAATATTAATCCTATTACCTGTTATTTTGCCAAATATATTAAATCCAGGGCAAATTTCACTTTTATTGTCAGCTTCAACCGTTCTCGCTTTAATGGGTCTGCAAGCATTCATGCAAACTCAGATAAAAGATGGATCTTATGAAGTATTTCATACTGGCGTCTTATGTTTATTTATTATGGTTATTTCATGGGTTGCAGGCAGTTGGTTTGAAAAGGCCTCCTTGACCGCTGAAATAGCTAAACGTCGTGGTATTGATTTAGAAAACTTATCTCAATTAAATCAATCTATTCTTGACCAACTACAAACCGGAATTATTGTACTTGACCATAATGCTACTGTTAGGCACCTAAATCCAACGGCCTGGGACATGTTAGGCCAGCCTGAAGATTGGCGCTCTAATCATTTATCCGACTATGCGCCGGAATTAAGTAATCATTTGGAGTATTGGAAAGCAAATGTCGCTCCTAAGGTTGCAAGCTATGACCTTAAACATTGGAAATCAACAGAATTTACTTTGAGACTATCTCAATTAGGTATACGCAACCAAGGGGTTGTATTGATGTACATTGAAGACACGCGTATCCAAAGAGAAAAACAACAAGATGTTAAAATGGCCTCTCTAGGCCAACTCACCGCAAATATTGCTCATGAGATTCGTAATCCTCTTGGTGCAATTAGTCATGCCGCACAATTATTGTCTGAATCGCCTGATTTAGATAAAGCGGATGAACGTATGATCCAAATCATTCAAGCGAATTCAAAACGAATGAATGGCACCATTGAAAGCGTACTCAACTTATCACGTAAAAATAACCCTAAACGAGAAAACATCCGTTTAAAGCTTTGGTTAAATGAATTTATAAGCGATTTTGTTATGCAATCTTCATTAACAAAAAAACAAATTGGTTTATTTTTAGATATGCCAGATGCATCGATTCAGTTTGATCCTACTCATTTACATCAAGTGATGTGGAACCTATGTCGTAATGCTGAAAAATACGCTCGTGAAAATGTCTCTGAGTTAACGATTGATATTCAAGGCACGCATCCTAGCCATACCAGAGATATTGTCTTGAGTGTAATTGATAACGGTAAAGGTGTTCCTGATAAAAATATCGAAAGACTATTTGAGCCCTTTTTTACGACTAGTTCACAAGGTGAAGGAACGGGTTTAGGTCTTTTCATGGCAAGAGAGCTTTGTCTAAGTAATAGCGCTTCTCTTGAATATATAAAACTTCCTGCAGGTGGAAGTTGCTTTAGATTGATTTTTTTACAGTCTAAATTAGATAGTTAAAAATATAATAAATAAGAAAAATAAACAATTAACGAGAATTAAAATGACGCAACGTGTATTAGTAATTGATGATGAACCAGATATTCGCGAGCTTTTAGAACTCACTCTTTTAAGAATGGGACTAGAAACTGCCACAGCTGGAACCGTACAAGATGCCCTATTAGAAATTCAAAACTTTAAACCTGATTTATGTCTGACAGATATGAAATTACCAGATGGAACAGGATTTGATGTAGTCAGATACATTCAACGCGAATTTCCTCACATCCCTGTTGCAGTAATTACTGCCTTTGGAAGCATGGATGCTGCTGTTGAAGCTCTCAAAGCAGGTGCTTATGACTTTGTATCAAAACCTGTTGATTTAGCCAAGTTACGCGACTTAGTACAAACAGCTCTAAAACTTTCTCAGAAAAACGATTTCAATACTGCTCCCGGTGAAGCTGGTTCGAGTGATGTATCTAATCCTATCATTGGTCAGTCGGCTGCAATTGAACAATTGAAAACAACAATTGCAAAACTCGCTAGAAGCCAAGCACCTGTCTTTATCTATGGTGCTTCAGGTACGGGTAAAGAATTAGTGGCTAAACAGATTCATGAACAATCCCCAAGATCTTCAGGAGCATTTATTCCTGTCAACTGTGGTGCAATCCCTGAAAGTCTAATGGAAAGCGAGTTTTTTGGACATAAAAAGGGTAGTTTTACTGGTGCAATTGAGGACAAACAAGGTTTGTTCGCAGCAGCACATCACGGTACTTTATTTTTAGATGAAGTGGCTGATTTACCATTAAGCATGCAGGTAAAGTTACTTCGTGCTATTCAGGAAAAGGCAGTAAAAGCTGTGGGTGGAGTTGAGGAAGTAAGTATCGATACTCGCATACTTAGTGCCACACATAAAAATTTAGAGGATGAGGTTGAAAAGGGTAACTTTAGACAAGATTTATACTATCGCTTAAATGTTATAAAACTTGATGTTCCTTCATTAGAAGAACGAGGTGACGACATTCTGCTTTTGGCTGAACATTTTCTTGAACTAATAGCTGAACGTTGGCAAATGTCGAAAGCTGAATTATCGAATGATTCGATTAAAATACTCTCTACTTATAGCTTTCCGGGAAATGTTCGCGAATTAGAAAATATCTTAGAAAGAGCATGTACTTTAGCTGATGGTGAGTTTATAGAACCTGGCGACCTTCAACTAAGTTCTATAAAGAAAAGATCAAACATAAATGTTCAAGAAAACAACCTTGGGAATAATGACCTTTATGACTTTGAGCAAAATAGTAACTTCTCTTCAGAAGCTCCTGCAGCTCATTTAAATGAAAAAGATCAAATCATCAATGCCTTGAATAAAACACGATGGAATAGAACGGCAGCTGCAAAAACGCTAGGAATGACTTTCAGACAATTACGTTATCGTATTAAGAAGTATGAATTAGATCAAAATTTATAAATGAATAATGGTTTTCATACATTCTTTTATACGAAAAGCCCACAATAAATGTGGGCTTTTCGTATTACACTCTTAAACTTCAGTAAGTTTTAATAAATGATTACTTAAAGCTTTTAGCAAACTTTACACCAACTGTTACAACATGGTTATCTTTAAAAGGCAATGACCCTGATGATGCAGTTGTTACAGTATCGCCAAGCTCTCTGTATTGAATACCGATACTTGTCATTAAACCATCTTTAGATGTGAACTTACCACCAAGAGCAATTCCTCTCTCACCGTCTTGTGGAGAAAACGGGCTCGACGGTACACCGTTACTTGGTTCATAATTCAACGTTACGGATGCACTAAAAGAATCACTAAACTTACGCCCAACACCCAGTTTATACACTGTAGTGTCATCAAAATTTGACAGTTGTGTAGTACCCAAAAGACTTACTTGAGAATCAGACCATTTAGATCGACGAACGCTACCAAAAAGAAGCGTATTTTCTGCTATGCCGGATTGCAATTCTAAGGTCAATGCTTCTGGCGAACCTGATGTTGTATTGCCACCAAGACTAAAACCGTTATTCACTGCTGGATTAGAATTAGTAGTTTTGTGAGAAAATTCTAAATCTGACTCATACGTAAGACTTGCACGAAGTGCTATTTTAGGTATTGAATAAGCAGCACCAACTATGAAGCCTGTATCAGAATCAGTTGCTATAAAAGTATTACCTGGAGCGCCGTTAGGTGTCAAATCAGCATTTGCTTTTCGTCGTTGATAATTAAGACCACCAAAGGCACTAATTTTTTCTGTTGCCTTATAATGGCCCAAAGCAATGTAAGACTTCGCACTTATCGAACCGCGTAAAGCGCTTCCTATTACATTGTAATTAACATCAACTCCAACAGGCTGAGTATTTGCCATAAACCCAATGCCAAACTTATCGTTTATTTGATGTTTATAAGCAAACTTTAAAGTATCAACTTCATCTGCAATGTTTGCACTTGGTGCAAAAGTGGTTCTTACGGTAGGGTCAGCTCTAGCAAAAGTTAATTCAGCATAATTACCTTCTTCAAATAAGAAGCTTGGGCTGAATACTAATCTATCTAATCCTGCTACACCAAAAGCAGTAGAACTAACGAGAACAGCTGATACAGCCGTGGCAATTTTTATTGTGTTTTTCATGGGTACGTCTCCTTTGTACGAATCATTATGCATAAGGCTTACACTAGGTCAAGAGTTGTGATGCCTTTACACGAAAAAAACAGAACAGTTGCTCTTTTTTTGGTTTTTAGTAAGATATGGCTAACTTTTTTACCAAAATACACTATGCTAACGGTGTTAATTAGTTAACTGTTGGTTTAGAAAACAAGTTTTGGCTTAAAACTCTTAAATTTTACATATAAACTATAATACTGATTCACTCTTGTGAGTGTCGCTAATCATGTAATAGACATGATAGTAGTTATTAAACTCACAAATTGTGTGCAATTAGGTACACAACCTAACAACAATTTTTAAGGAAATAACATGAATGTATTGATCAAATTAACTTCGCGAAAAATTTTATTGGTTTGTACCGTTTTATTATTAACTGCCTGTGGTGGAAGTGAATCTTCTAGAGATGCACGACTAGCTTCTACAGACTTACAACGACTTGCAGATAATTCAGTAGCACAAGCTGTTGTTGTAGCTCCTACGGGCTTTAATTCAAATGAAATTGCAAGTGCTGCATTAAGTGCTGCTGCTGGACAACCTGTTAACGCTGGCCTACCTGGTATTGCTGATGTCTATATAGGAACTATAGATCTTCCTTATTACTTTGACACTTCAAATTCAACCACAAGCTTTTGGCACCCAGCATTAATAGTACGTGAAACTTTAACAGTTCCTTTAATGATGACACTACCTAATGCAAATTCAGGACAAACTATGCCTGCGGCAGGTTGGCCTATAGTAATGTATCAGCATGGTATTACTCGTAATCGTACGGATGTAATTGCTTACGCAGATGCTCAAGCTCAAGCTGGGTTTGCGGTAATTGCTATCGATTTGCCAACACATGGTGTAGTTGATGCAACTAATCCTTTTAACGCTATTAACAGTCCATTTCCAACAGATGTTGAGCAAACATTTGGTGCAAATGTTGTTTCTGGCCAGAACTTTATCAATCTACCTAGCTTATTAACTTCACGTGACAATCTTCGTCAAGGTGCTGCAAACCTTATTACTTTAAGAAAAAGTCTTGGTAATATTGCAAATATCGATACTTCACGCGTAGGACTAATTGCTCATTCACTAGGCGGTATGGTTGCGATACCTTACTTAGCTGTTGAGACAACCTCAACTCCTAGTTCAATAGTCATGTCAGGAGCTACCATAACTCAAGTATTACAAGAGTCAGCTTCCTTTGGTCCTGTAGTGGCCGCAGGTCTAGCAGGTCTAGGGGTTACATCTCCAGCAGATGTAGATGCATTTTATGCAAATGCACAAGAAATAGTTGATGCTGGTGAACCAGCAAATTATGCTGCTGCTGCTGCTGCAAATCATCCTATTCATTTAATTGAAGTTTTAGGAGATCAAACAGTACCGAATTCATCTACAGAAAATCTTGCCGCTATTATGAGTGCAAATAGTATCAGTACGACTACTCCAGGCATTGCTGCTGGCAACACAGGTATTGTTCGCTTTACTGAAGGAGCTCATAGCTCACCTTTAAGTCCTGCGGCTAGCCTTGCAGCAACTTTTGAAATACAAGGTCAATTGGCTGCATTTCAAGCTACAAATGGTACAACTATAGTAATTACAAACGGTAATGTAATTCAATAAGGTTTACATCAAATCTAAATAAAGACACCCCCCCACTTTTAGGCCGTTTTCAATAATACGGTTAAAAGTAGGAGGGTTTTTTTTATGTCTATAATATATTTATTAGTGATAATTGATTCTACTTATCTAGTAAATTGATTCTGTTTAAATACTATCCTTCTATCTGAAAGTGACCTCACTTATCTTAATCAGAATGATCATTCCTCATGCTTGTGAGATATTACTTGCACAGACAGTTAAGCAATTTTAAATAACTGTTTTGGCTAACAACAAAACTAAGCCCCCCCAATATTTTTTATGTTGTTAGCCCGAGTCATTTGACTCTCCATCCTATCAAAGTACCCCCTTTACTTTGACAGGGTAACTTAAGCCAGACTTCGGTCTGGCTTCTTTATGCCTATAATTTTTATACAGAAGACACCCCCCTACTTTTAACATGTTTCTTTCAGTCATATTAAATCTAACCATATTGTTGCCTAACCTGTATTTTTACTGAGGTATTACATTATTATTAATGAAAATGATAATCAGGGATATTGGACAATCTTAGTGTTTTCATGAGATTCTATTTTTACGTTTTTTCTTACACATAAAGTTAATCATAATTTAAGGATCTAGCTATGGCACAAACTATTGTAATTACTGGCGCCAGCAGTGGAATAGGTGCGGCAACAGCATATAAATTTTTAGACGCTGGTTGGAATGTTGCTTTATTAGCTCGACGTTTAGATATGCTTGAAAAAATTAGCGATTCAAATGAAAACGCCATCAGTATAGTTTGTGATGTTACAGATGAGACTGCAGTAAAGAACGCTTTTACAAAAGCATCTAATCATTTTGGAGAAATTGATGTCTTATTTAATAATGCCGGTATTTTTCCACCAGGATCACGTTTTGATGAAATTTCTTTAGAGGCATGGAAATCATCTGTAGATGTTAACCTAACTGGGATGTTTATATGTGCGCGTGAAGCTTTTCGTCACATGACAAAAAGTGGTGGCCGAATAATCAACAATGGATCTATATCTGCCGTTACTCCACGTGCCAATTCAGCGGCGTATACATCGACTAAACATGCTATTACCGGTCTTACTAAGTGTATAGCACTTGATGGCAGGGACCTGAATATTTGTTGTGGACAAATCGATATTGGTAATGCCAACACTGAGCTGGTAGCAAACCTTATAAAACAAGGCGGGCCTATGGAAACTATGGATGTTAAGGATGCAGCAAATGCTGTTTTTAATATGGCAAACCTGCCATTAAGTACTAATGTTTTATCTATGACAATTATGGCTAATAAGATGCCTTTTGTAGGTCGTGGCTAGAACAGAATGTCTAAATGTATTTGTATTCTATTAATCAGTTACTAGTACCTCGACTGACTAAAAATATACCCGCACCAATCATGATACTTCCAGCGGTTCTATTTAATCTCTGAATCGCTTTACTGGATTTCAAATATTGTCTTACTGATGATGCCCCTAATGAAACCATCATTAAACCAGCCATAAGAGCAATGAGTGTTAGAACACAAATAAGAAATATATCAGCTCGATTTAGTGAGGCCAGATCTATAAATGTCGGTAAAAAAGCGATATAAAACAATATTACTTTTGGATTCGAAGCAGATATTAAAAAGCCTTGAACAAATCCGCTAAACCAAGACATTGGTTTTTCTGTCGCTTTTTTAAAATCTGTAGTGACTTCGGCCGTCCACATTTTCCAACCGAGATAAATTAAATAAGCAGCACCTGTGAAACGTATTACTAGAAATAAACCTGAATAGTTTTCTGCTATAGCCGCTAAACCATAAGTAGCTAGTATTAAATATATAATATCGCTAATACTCATCCCAAGAGACATAGGTATACAATCTTTTACACCTGTACTCAAGGCCTTACCTAATAAAGCAAAAATACCAGGACCTGGGGTAATTCCAAATATAAAGATGGCTATAAAAAATGAAATTGCAGCTTCTAAAGACATTTCTTCTTCCTAAATACTGATAGCTAAGTAACTTAATTAATTATCTAAATATTAACGCTTGTCGGTTCAGACAAAAAGTAATCAAAAAAGACATCCCCCTACTTTTGGAATAAATGTTGTAGTTTTTCAAAATACACTTGAGGACTTTATTTTATAGAGGCTAGTGATTTAAATAATTTATTTCCCAATACAAAAACTACTAAATATTTCACCTAATAAATCATCAGACGTAAATTTACCCGTTATTTGTCCTAGCTCGTCTTGTGCTAGTCTTAGTTCTTCTGCCATTAATTCTCCAGCATTAAACTCAACTAGTTGTACTTCTGCATTGTTAACTAGCTGTCGAGTATTTTCTAAGGAACGTAAATGTCGACGACGAGCGATAAAAACATCTTCTCCGTTATTTTGATATCCCATACGCTGTTTCAATTCAGCTTTTAAAATATCTATGCCTAAACCTTGTTTGGCTGATATATAAATCTTTTCGCCACGTTTACCTGCTTCCTCTTGACGTAAATCAATCTTATTTTGAACAATCAGTAAGGGCAGCATTTCTGGTAATTTCTTCACAATATTATCATTACTAGTAACTGTATGTGACTCTCCTAGTAACAAAAGCGCGATATCTGCTTTTTCTATAGCTTGCCATGCGCGCTCAATTCCAATTTTTTCCACAACATCGTCACTTTCTCTAAGTCCTGCAGTATCGATTAAGTGAAGTGGCATTCCATCAAGATTAATTGACTCGTGTAATACATCTCGTGTTGTCCCTGCGATGTCCGTAACAATTGCAGATTCGTTACCAGATAAGACATTAAGTAAGCTTGATTTACCCGCATTTGGCTCACCTATTATCACGAGGTTTAAACCATTTCTTAATAAACACCCTTGTGTTGCTTTGGCCGTTAATTCTGCTAGTTGATCTTTGATGATATTCAATCGAATCATTACGCTTTCATCTGCGAGAAAATCAATTTCCTCTTCAGGAAAATCTAATGCTGCTTCAACGTATACACGCATTTCAATCATTTTTATTAATAATGATTGTATAGCTTTTGAGAAATCACCTTGTAAAGATCGTAAAGCAGATCTTGCTGCTTGTTCAGAACCAGAATCAATTAAGTCTGCAATCGCTTCTGCTTGAGTTAAATCAAGTTTGTCATTGAGAAAGGCTCTTTCCGAAAATTCACCAGGTCTTGCAACGCGTGCACCTAATTCTAAGCAACGCTGCATGAGCATATCTAAAACGATTTGCCCACCATGACCTTGCAACTCTAAAACATCCTCACCAGTGAATGAATTTGGTCCAGGAAAGTACAGTGCAACACCATCATCTAATGTTTGACCTTGATTATCTTTAAATAGACGATGGCTAGCTTTGTGTGGGTGGGGTAATGAACCTAAAATGTGTTGTGAAATATCGACAACTTTAGGTCCTGATATGCGGATAATACCAACACCACCACGACCGGATGGTGTTGCAATTGCAGCAATTGTATCGATACTGCTATCTGCGCGATTAACGCTCTCTGATACACTTATCATGAGGATAAATTACCCTGAAATTAGAGTTCATCAAACTTATAAACGCTTCATTAGAGTTAAGCTTATAAAGAGTCTCTGGACGTTATAGTTACTGCTATAGATAACGCAACTATGCGACCTTAGTATCACCAATAATCTTCTTATTAATAAACCATTGCTGAAAGATAGATAAAATATTATTTACTACCCAGTAAAGTACTAAACCAGCAGGGAAGAATAAAAACATAACCGTAAACACTACTGGTAGGTAAGTGAATATCTTTTGTTGCATTGGGTCTGCAACTGCAGGTGGATTCAACTTCTGTTGAATGAACATGCTTAAACCCATAATTAACGGCAAAATGAAGAATGGATCTTTTAAAGATAAATCTTTATACCAAAGAATCCATGGTGCTTGTCTTAATTCAACACTTTCTTGTAATACCCAATATAGTCCCATAAATACAGGCATCTGTATCAACATAGGTAAACAACCGCCTAATGGATTTATCTTCTCTTTACGATAGAAATCCATTGTTGCTTTTTGTTTCGCTTGTGGATCATTTTTAAACTTTTCGCCAATTTCTTTAATTTTTGGACCTAGTTTTTTCATTTTAGCCATCGACTTGTAACTCATTGCCGATGGATAGAAGAATAATAATTTGATGAACATTGTTAGTAAAATAATTGTCCAACCCCAGTTGCTAACAATATGTTTATTAATAAAACTCATTACAGCAAATATAGGCTTTGATACAAATGCGAATATTCCGTAATCGACTGCTAAATCAAGCCCTTTTGATATTTCAGCAAGTGAATCTTGATCCGTTGGACCAATATAAAATTGACTATTAAAAGTATCAGACTGGCCATTAGCTATAACCTTCAAAGGTGACTTCACACCAATAATATGACGAGTTTTAGCTTTATCAAAAATTGTATAGTAATTATTTTCTGAGTCTTTTTCTGGTATCCAAGCACCAACAAAGTAGTGTTGAATAATTGCTGCCCAGCCACCTATAACAGTATCACTAAGGTTTTCATCACTGATGTCATCAAAACTTACTTTAATATATTTTTCATTATAATAAGCAGCACCAGTATAAGCGACGTCACCCGCTAATAAACTTCCATCACGCGTGTGTTCTGCATGACTTAACTGTAAATACTCACTTGCAGACCAGTTATTTTCTGAATTATTTTCAACTTTCTGACTTTGTTTAACTAAATAATTACCGCGTTCAAATGTAAATGTCTTAGCCACAGTAATACCGTTTTTAGACCAAGTTAGCGGTACTTCTAGAGTATCTTGTCCATTTTCCAAAGAATATTCTATTTGTGGTGTACTAAAAACAGCATAATGATTGGGCGCTAAATCAGCACTCTTTTTACCAGCCACTTGTGAATGAACTAAACCAGATTGAGCAGCATAGTCTTTCAGTTTATCGATGATTCTTACTGGAGTATCTTGTTGCTCTAAACTTATTGGATAAGCAGGTAAGTCTGCTTGAACGATTGTTCCACCAACCGTATTAATTTGAATATCTAATACGTCTGTTTTTATTGTTATTAACTGTGCTTTTGCATCGACAGTGCTGTTTTGTGGAACAGCGCTAGTAGTATTATTCGTTGCTGCAGCTGGTACCGAAGTTGGTACTGAGGTAGGTACAGATGTTGAATCGCTATTTTCAGAAGTAGGTATTTGAGTATTCTGCGAAGGAGCAATAGGAGCGTTC
>CALISP010000115.1 GCA_938041705.1 uncultured Cocleimonas sp.
TACTATCAAAGTAATAAGAACCTGTTCCACCACCACCGACAATGTCGCACGTTAAACCTTCGTTATTAAGCATGCTGACGCTATTACGTGTCATTTCGATTACATCTTGCATTACTTGTTTGCGATCATCATAGCTTTCGCTGTGTTGGATTGAACCATGATAGGCTTGAACTCCAGCGAATTTCAAACCATCTGCAACATCTATCGCTATAGCCAAATCTACCACTGCTTGACCAGAAGGAACACCACACCTGCCGCCACCGCAATCAATTTCAACCAAACATTCAATTTGAGTGTCATGTTTGGTGGCTGCCGCTGATAAATTAGTTACATTGTTGATATCATCAACACAGCAAATGGTTCTCGCTCCTAACTTTGGCAGTCGTGCTAAACGATCTATTTTGGCTATTTGAGTTACTTGATTCGATACTAAAATATCTTTCATGCCACCACGAGCAAATGCTTCTGCCTCAGATACCTTTTGACAGCAAACACCACAAGAGCCACCCAATTGTTCTTGAAGCTTGGCAATATCAACAGATTTATGCATCTTTCCGTGGTCACGATGACGCACGCCCTTCTCTTTTGCATAATCCCCTAAGGTTCGAATATTATTTTCCAGTGCATCTAAATCAATGATTAGACAAGGCGTTTGAATATCCGCTTCATCCATTCCAATATGAGCAGGAATATCAAAACCAACTTCTAATGAGTTTGTGTCTATTACTTCACTGATAATGAGTACTCCATTGCACTTCTATAATGTTTTTGAGGGTTATCTTGATGACTTATGTAGCTTTAATTTTATGACTAATTCTAAGCATAAAACTATGCTGTAAATACCTTTACACTTTGAAGTGTTCATTAGGATATAAACAACAAATACCCCCCTACTTTTTACACTTTTTGTGAGCACTAAGTGCATATATCACTGAGTTATAAAAACCCTTTAATTAAACCTCGAGGGAGTTTTAAGCTGACAGTTACTAAGCAACTTTTTAAAACTTAAACCTTTTTAGATTTGTTTATTTTATCTCTCAAAACAAACTTTTGAATTTTTCCCGTCGATGTTCTCGGTATCTCTTCAAAAATAAACTGCTTGGGTACTTTGAAGCCTGCTAGACGTTCTTTACACCATAGCGTTAGCTCTTCAACCGAAGCCTTCTCGGTTTCAGCTAACTCTATAAAGGCACAGGGCGTTTCGCCCCATTTCTCGTCTGGCATGGCTATAACAGCTACAACAGAAATAGCGGGATGACTATAAAGTACATCTTCAACTTCTATTGACGATATGTTTTCTCCACCCGAAATAATAATATCTTTGGAACGATCTTTTAATTGAATATAACCATCAGGATGCATCACTCCCAAATCACCAGAATGGAACCAGCCTCCTGCAAATGATTCCTCAGTCGCTTTTTTATTTTTGAAATACCCTTTCATGATGACATTACCACGAAACATGACTTCACCTATCGTCTCTCCGTCTGCAGGTGTTGCCTGCATCGTTTCAGGGTCAATAACATTTAATCCCTCTAAGGGTAAATAGCGCACGCCCTGTCTTGCTTTGAGTTTCGCTTGTGAGGCTGAATCTAGATCATTCCATTGATTGTGCCACTCATTAACAACAGCTGGACCATAACTTTCTGTTAGACCGTATAAATGAGTCACTTCAAAACCTGCGGTTTTCATATCAGCGAGTAGTTTTTCAGGTGGTGGCGCAGCAGCAGTAAAAAACTCTACCACATGATTAAGCTCTCTCTTTACATCGTCCGGCGCGGATACCATCAGTGACATAACAATAGGAGCCCCACAAAGATGCGTTACTTTGTGTTCTGCAATCGCATTCCAAATAGGTTCGTCACGTACTTGTCGAAGACAAACATGAGTTCCTATAATCGCTGAAAGTGTCCACGGAAAACACCAACCATTGCAATGAAACATTGGTAGCGTCCATAGGTAGATAGAATGCTTTCGCATCGAGGCAGTCAAAGCATTACCTTGAGCCAGTAAGTAAGCACCACGATGATGATAAACCACACCTTTAGGGTCACCTGTTGTGCCAGAGGTATAATTTATCGAAATTGCATCCCATTCATCTAATGGCATTAACCAATCAAACTCCGGGTCACCTTGTGATAAAAATACATCGTAATCAATTGATTGAGTAGAACTTTTATCAACACCACTTTCGGTATCATGATATTCAAGGAGTAATGGAGAAAATTCACTTTTAGTCAATGCTAATGCCTGTTCCATTAAAGGCATAAACTCTGAATCAACTATGATAATTTTTGCATCAGCATGCTCTACCTGAAATGCTACCACTGCTGCATCTAAACGAGTATTTATTGAATGAAGCACACCACCTGACATTGGCACGCCATAATTACATTCCAGCATGGCTGGGGTATTTGCCAACATTACAGAAACGGTATCACCTCTAGTAATTCCATTTCCTACTAACTGAGCGGCTAACTGACGTGAACGCGAATAAAACTCAGCATAATTACGTCTTAAAGCTCCATGAATAATAGCCGTATGTTGCGGAAAAACATCTGCAGCACGCACAAGAAAACTTAAAGGAGTTAAGGGTTGGTAGTTAGCAGGATTTTTATCTAAATCTGTGTTGTATGGATTTCTCATTGAATATCTTCTTCTAGTACTGGTTTACTTTTATTATGATGCTGCTCAGTTATTTGTCTTGCCATTGAGCGCTTCGCTTTTCAATAAATGCTTGAATACCCTCTTCAGCATCATGTTTTAGCATATTATCAACCATAACCTGAGATGCATAGGCGTAGGCATCTTCAAGGCTTAAGTCACGTTGCTCGTAGAATGCTTTTTTACCCGTTGCCATCGTCATGCTGGATTTACTTGCAATTTTCTCGGCTATTTCCATGGTGAAATTACTCAAAGAATCCACAGAAGTGACTTGATTAATTAAACCGATTTCAACGGCTCGTGCAGGGGAAACCATATCTCCAGTAAGCAACATTTCCATCGCATGTTTATTAGATACAGTTCGTGAAAGCGCAACCATAGGAGTTGAGCAAAACAACCCTATGTGAACACCAGGTGTACTAAATTTAGCAGTTTCAGCAGCATATGCTAAATCACAACTAGCTACTAATTGACAACCCGCAGCTGTAGCTATTCCGGTCACTTCTGCAATCACAGGCTTAGGGTTATTAACGATGCTTTGCATCATGCTAGAACAGGTCTCCATAACCTTTGTGAAATATGCTCGTCCATTATCAGGAGCATCGCGTCCCGCAGTCATTTCTTTTAGATCATGTCCTGCACAAAAAGCGGGGCCATTAGCAGCTAAAACGATGACTCTTACAGATGGATCAGTGGCAGTTGAATTCATCACTTCGCCAAGACTTTTTAACATTGCTTCTGAGAGCGCGTTGCGGCGACCATTATCATTGAGAGTAAGACGCAAAACGCCAGAATCTGTTAATTCTTTAATGATGATTTCAGTATCTTGGGTATCTGGCATGGAGACTATTCCTATTAGAAGTTTTCAATCAGTCTGATACCAAATCACTAATGAGTTGAGGTCAAACGTTAAAATTTAATGCAATAGTCTTTTTATAGCATAAAGTGGGGGGGTGTCTTTATTATTTAGTATTAAAATATTTCTTATAAGAAAACCAAAAAAGCAGGCTGAATTAATTCAAGCCTGCTATTAAAGGGATAAGGGTATTTTTTAGGTAAGCCGTTTTCTGTTTTCTTCAGTTACAAAGTAAAAACTACTTACTGTGTAACTATAAGCAGAATCTGCCTATAAAAGTCTTACTAAGTGACTATTTTTTGGATCGCATCTGCAGCACGTTTAACATCCAAGAAAATCAACCCTAAACGAGCTTCTGGTTTTGTTAACACAGTAACTACCGCTTCTGGGCCAGCATATGTCATCAAAATATAACCATGCTTTCCTTTTATGAGAACTTGCTCTAAAGATCCGCGCGCCAATTCTTCGGCCGTACGATCACCCAAAGATAGCATTGCAGCACTCATTGCGCCGACTCTATCTTCATCCATACCAGCCGGTAGGAGTGAGTCCATCATTAAACCATCTGTCGATAAAACAGCAGATGCTTCAATATCAGCACTTGAACCGTTTAGATCGCTTAAGATTGAACTTAGCATTTCAGAACGCATGTTTATTACCCCTTTGTAAAAATATTGTTTTTGTTTTCATTTTAAATTATTTATAAGTTATCAAAATTATTCTTTATTTTTAACCAACTTAAACTCTTGAAACCGCGCCATAGCGTCTCATTAATAGCCAAACCAAGCGTTTAAACGCTGGCCTATTGAGTTGAGGCATTCCATGGATAACCAAAGCAAATTGGTTATAACCAACATACATTGGCCAAAAACCAACTTCACTATTACCGGCAGCATCTATCAGCCCCCAAGCGCGTTGATTGAAACGTAAATTGCCATTAAGTAAGCGCTTATGTCTTTCATAAACTTCAGATAGGTTTGCACTGATTGCGGCTAATTCTTCTGCTGCCTCATGTGGAAAACCTGAAGCACCAAGATATAAACCACTGTGTTCTGCTAAAAGCACTTTTTTAGAATTGGATAAAGAACTTAATAAGTCTGTTAATACATCTTCAAGGTTACTTGCAGGTGCATTTTCAACTTCTTTTTGACCAGAAATTAAGCCCAGAGTTTGCATTCTATGAATTAAACTAGATGCATCTTCAAGCTCCATTTCACATATATCAGTAATACTGTTATCTGTTAAAGGAACAGAGGCATCCATGTATAGTAACTTAATAAGAATCTGGCGGGTCACATCCTCAGCACTATCTTGAACAGCATAATATGCCCCTCTAGGAGTGATATTAATATGCAATCCATCATTAATTTTAAATTGACTCATTATGCAGCTATCCCTGGATCAAGTGAGTAAAGTAAAGCCTGCACTAGTGAAGAGACATCTTGTCGTTCACGAGCATCGACGGTAAAAACTGGAGCATTTATTGACAATTCTTGAAGCCAATTTCGATAATCAATAATTGTAGGTGTATCAACTTCATCCATTCTGGTAACACCTATAATCAATTCACCTTTTTCGATAAAGTCTTTAAATGCATTTGTATAAAACCTAAGGTCTTGTTGTGGGTTATCTCTAGAGTTATCTAATAACAAAATTAGACCTAAAGCACCTTTAGTTAAAATATCCCACATAAAGCTAAAGCGCTCTTGCCCTGGCGTTCCGTAGAGATGAATTTTCTCTTTTTGACCAATATTTATACGACCATAATCCATAGCAACCGTAGTTTGCGGCTTACGATCTTTAGTCATATCGCTCGCTTCTTCGTTAGTGCTAACAATGGGAATATCACTCATTGTTTGAATCGCAGTTGTTTTACCAGCTCCAACAGGACCAGTAAAAATAATTTTTTTATTAGACATGGTAGACATAGCTTATGATTTTAACCTTTTAAGTAGACGACCAAAGAAACCTCTTTCTTCTGACTTTTTATCAGAACCTTTTTTACCAAAACTGAATGAGGCTTTCTTAATCTTATTTTTGTCCAATTCCATCATGTTTAATGACAATGCCGCATTATAAAATGCAATCACATAACGCTGCTCAATATCCAACCACTTTGCAACATCTAGTAAGCTACCTGGGTGCTTATTAAATACCGCTGCAATATGCATTGCATGAGGCATTAATTCTAAACGTGTTAAGTTTGGCCAAACTTTTAAAGCGATC
>CALISP010000116.1 GCA_938041705.1 uncultured Cocleimonas sp.
CCTGATTTCTTAAGATCGTTTCCAACTGATGCCTGGTAAAACGTATAGGTATTATTATCTTTCATGTTTTTGATTTTAAGCTGTGCGGCCAATTTGCCATTAATTGAACAATAACGACCACCCAAAAACTTCCAGTTTGGCTTTGCTAAAGCACTGGGTAAAATAATCGAGAAGCCGAGTTTATTAAGATATTCTCCAATGTCGGTAAGTGAATCCGATGCTATCTCAATAGGCATATCTTGTTTATGGTTGTAGACGATTTCATTCATGATGCGCTGCGACAAAGGTGCATGATCCAACAACTTATATACGGCAAATAAACAACCCAAAAACATAAATGCGGTCATGTAAAAAGCATAGCGATAACTAGTTGGGAATAATCGATCCCACCATCTTGTTTTTATTTCAGTCTTTTGAGTACCTTCTTTTTGAGATACTGTTTGGGACTCAAATGCACTGATCTGCATGGCCAGGAGTTCATTATGCTGATTTTCTGATAATGACTTTGAAGCGTAATGTGTCCTCAAGGCTTCATCGACTGCTTTTAAATTGGGATCTTTCATGACTTAACACTCAGGTTCAATACATTGTCGCTGTTTTGTTGTAGTTGGATACGTTTTTTTAAGCGATGTAGTTTAGATAATAAAGTACCTCGGGGTACCTGTTTCATCTGTGCTATTTCATCGATTGTATATTCCTCCACCGCCCATAAATACAACAGCTCTCGTTCTTCAGGTTTCATTGTTCCTAGTAGGGCCGCTACTTCAGATTGTTGTACGAAAACATCCTCAAGGCTAAGCTCTTCGAGTGCACTTTCATCGTTAATTCTGTCAATAACAGTTGGATCTACGTCATAGTGAAAACGTTTTTTTCGCATTTGATCAATAAATTCATTGCGAATCATCCGCTTTAAATAAGCAACTGGTGTTTCAATATCAGTTAGGTTTGCCTTCAAGTATTTTTCAATACATGACTGCAATAAATCGTATGCCTGATCTTCATTGTTAGTCAACGAAATAGCAAAACGATACAATTGATTTAATAAATCTTTATCTAACATGTTTAATATTCATTTGTAATTTTGATTAGTTGTTTAAAAATAAGTGCTTGTCAAAAATAGCAGGAGAACCAAGGACGGAGGAGTTAACCAACTCCTGCTATTTAAGCAAGCGATCTTTTTATTATAGGTTAGCGTTAGCGTTGACGACATTCGTACCTGTGAACATCGAAAAATATTGTTTAAATCTTAGAATCAAATCCGGCAATGTAAACAAAGCACCGCCACCAAGCATGCCTAAAACACCACCACAAGCTGCAAGAGCAAACTCGCGTTTTATGCCATTTAGATTACCAATGATACTTTTATCCATATTCAGCTTTTGAACCATGTACCAAAGCATCACTGCTATTACTGCAAATCCTGCTGCACGAACTACTTTGTCATTACCAAATATAAGTAATAGACCGATAATAACCAATACAGGCTGCCAAGTAGCGAAGGTAGCAATTTTTGCAAATGCACCAAAAAAACCACCTATGATAAAAACTATCGCCAATGAAAAACGTAATAACAATCCTAGAACATCCCAATTAATAGTTTTACGCTCACTAATAAAACGGTTATCAACACTCATCGTGCCTGAGCCAAGATTAAATAAAACAAAGAACATTCCCGATAAAGCAATATCACGAACCTGTACAAATAAAGCCGGCGAAGTATAAGTTTTAACCGTGACTTCAACACCTGGAACCGTAAGCACTGGTAAAGAAACCACAAAGGTCCACATCAAAAAGGCATAGAACAAAGACAATGGCCTAACTAGAAAACCTGTGACTAAAGCAATCCCTGAAAACAGTTCGAATGCTGACAAAGCAGTTAAAAATACAGAAGGATTAAACAACCCATCAGTGCCACTTGGGAATAAGAACTGTTGAAAAATCGTATTGATATAACCACTAGTTCCCATGTAATTAGCAACCATGCCGTCGTGAGTCGCACTAACCAATAACAAGCTTAGCTTTGACGTTCCCCCAATAATAAAGACCAGCCCTAAGCCAATGCGTAAGATCAATGCCATTTGATCGTAGCGATCGGCTGTTTTAGTTTGTTCCATTCTTGTTACCCCAAGTAAAAATATAATTAAAAATTGTTGTTGTAGTAACTAGACGAATGAAAGTGTTGGTTTGATTGCATTTGTTTATTTTATTTAAAGCAATGGCTCCAAAAACTAAAAAAGAGCGCTACTAGCGCCCTTCTTATTAGGTTAATTGAGATATGAGTGTTGTATTTAATTAAATAGACAACTCATTATTTTTTTGTGTTTTTCCTCAAACAAAATATTAAACCAAGCCCTTCAGCTTATAGTCACTAGCTTCAACTTGCTTTAGGTACTTTTTGGTTTTACAAAGGAACCATCCATTAAAATGATATATGTTTTCTTCTTTTTGCCTTTTACTTTAGCCTTGTAATACCAAAGGCTCTTAGGACAAGAGAGGCTTTTACCACAATGTGTTTTCTTACTTTTCAATGAAATGCTTTTTAATTTAGCTTTGCTGAATTTCTCTTTGTGTTTACTAATCGCTAGCTTAGTTGCTGCTTCGATGCTTAATGGCGCTGAACCCTCACCATTCCATGCAGGTAAACCTTCAATATCTTTGTTTTTAACTACAAAATGAGAAGTCTTATTCGAAGACATTGAACTCAACAACAGCATCTCATCTGCTTTAACTTTTAGCGCAGATGCATTGATCGATATTAGTAATAAAGTGAAAGCTAATAAAGCCTTAGATAGAAATTTCATACAACCCC
>CALISP010000117.1 GCA_938041705.1 uncultured Cocleimonas sp.
AATGAGTATCAAGATTCAGATTCATTCGATATGGGCACTCCTGAAGATGATAAACCTGAAACATTGTCTGATGATTCACTTTCAGACAACCCTTTATCAACTGATGGCTCTGACACTGATAACTTTTTTGACACAGAAGGATTCAAAGAATTATCAGATGAAGAAATGGATGCCGAACTTGATTCAATAGAAGCAGATGAAGACGCAGATGCATCTGCAACAAAGAAAACGGCTAAACCAAAGGCTAAAAATGTCTCTACTAAGAAGACGGTAACTAAAAAGAGCTCCACAACCTCTAAGAAAACAGCACCTAAAAAACCAGCCGCGAAGAAAACGACAACTAAGAAAACTGTTGCTAAAAAGACTGTGGCTAAGAAACCAGCTGCTAAGAAAGCAGCACCTAAAAAACCTGTTGCGAAGAAGTCAACCGAGAAAAAGACACCTACCAAAAAGGGTGTTAAGAAAAAACCAGCAGCAAAGAAACCGCCTCCTAAGAAATAGCCTTAAATACTATTTCGAATAATGGGAGGTGTCTTTTAGATAAAAATGACACCCCCCCTACTTTTAATATATTAAAATTTGATTATGCATCTTTATAATAATTGCTATAGAAAGAACAGAAAAATATCGTTCATAATCTTCTCCCCAAAAAGTAACGTATTTATTTGCTTTTATTAACTTTATCTACTAATTATATAGAGCTACCACTAAATAAAATTATACATGCCTAATACCCCTATTCTTGATATTACAAATATCCATAAACGCTTTGGTGACTTAGAAGTTTTACATGGCATTTCTCTCACAGCAGAGAAAGGGGATGTAATCTCTTTAATTGGTTCTTCAGGTTCTGGAAAATCAACTTTTCTTCGTTGTATCAATTTATTAGAAATGCCAGAACAAGGTGAAATTGCTTTAGACGGAAAAAGTATTAGCTTTAAAAATATTAAATCTGGCCGTGTCGCAACTGATGAAAATCAAGTCAAAGAACTACGCTCTAGAATCAGCATGGTTTTTCAGCAATTTAATCTTTGGTCTCATTTAACGATACTACAAAATGTTACTGAAGCCCCAATGCGAGTTCAAGGTATTCCTCGTATGGAAGCCGAAGAGATCGGCATGGCTTTTTTAGAAAAAGTAGGTATTGCCCAAAAAGCTGATTCCTACCCAAGTTCTTTATCAGGTGGCCAACAACAACGAGTAGCCATTGCAAGAGCACTTGCGATGCGGCCTGAAGCAATTTTATTTGATGAGCCAACCTCTGCCCTAGATCCTGAATTAGTAGGCGAAGTATTAGGTGTGATGCGTAAACTCGCAGAAGAAGGAACTACTATGATAGTAGTCACACATGAAATGGATTTTGCCCGAGATGTATCAAATAAAGCTTTATTCTTACATCAAGGAAAAATAGAAGAATCGGGAATTCCTGCTGAGATGTTTAATTCACCTAAAACAGAACGCTTACAACAATTTTTATCTAACTAATTTTTATTGATGATTTAAGAAACCTTTTACTAAACCGAGAATACTTAAATCTAGTAAAGAATACTGCAAGTTATTAAGGAGAGTTGAGATAGTTATTCTATTAAAGTGACCTTCAAGTAAGTTATAGGCGCTTTTAATAAGTATAAGATTACTAGACTTGATTAGAGTCTAAAATTCATAGCGTGACGAATCACCTCATCGTTTACGCCATATTATTTTTTGAGGAAATGGAGAGAAGAATGAAAAAATTTATATTACCTGTTGCCCTAGCACTGTCAGTTTTAACGACTCCAGTTATGGCTGAAAAGATCCGTATTGCAACGGAAGGTGCTTATGCCCCTTGGAATTTCTTAGATGATGATGGCAAACTAGCTGGCTACGAAATTGATCTTGGTCGTGCACTTTGTGTAGAGGCAGGACTAGATTGTGAATTTAAAGCAAATGAGTGGGATTCAATTATTCCTAATCTAATCGCTGGTAACTACAACGTAATCATGGCTGGAATGTCGATTACTAAAGAGCGAGCAGAAAAAATATCATTCAGTGATGAGTATTACCCTGTAACGAAATCTATGATGGCTGCTGAAAGCGGTAAAACATTCGATCTAGATAATCTTAAAGGCGTTAAAATTGGTGTACAGGGTGCAACAGTTCAAGCTGACTGGTTAAATGCAAATTTAGCAGACGGCAACACAATCAAATCTTTTGAAAAGCCAGATCAATCTGTAGCTGATCTTATGGCAGGAAACATTGACTTACTATTAGCAGGTGACGGTTACCTAGACGAGATCGTAGCATCTTCAAAAGGTAAGCTAGAATTTGTTGGTCCAGGTTACGATATTGGCGGCGGTGTTGCTATTGGTATGCGTCAAGCTGATAAAGAGTTAACAGGCAAATTTAATGCAGCAATAGCTACATTAAAAGCAAACGGTACTGTTGATACTCTAATCAAAAAATACTTCAAAAAAGGTCCTTACTATTCAGTAACTATGGATAGCTTGAAAGCTGAAATCGCGGCTCTTGCTGCTCGCGTTAAAGCACTAGAAAGCAAATAAGAAAGTTCTGATTAAAGCCCTGTTGATTACTATAAACGCAGGGCTTTAATCAAATCAAAATTATCATCAAAACATTAATAATCCCTAATGCTTGAAATTTTGCCAGAATGGTTTGTTTCGTTATTCAGCGAAGACGGCCAAGAGATGATAGATTATCTCACTAATGGCAAACATTTAACATGGTATGCCAGT
>CALISP010000118.1 GCA_938041705.1 uncultured Cocleimonas sp.
AAGCTATTGAACTAAACACCACGGGACTTCATCATTGGTCTGATGCCGGTGTCGCAAGTTGGTATGATTTTGCTTATGCCATCATGGAAGAGAGCGTCGCTTTAGGTTTATTAGATAAGCCAATTACGATTAATGCAATTACTACAGCCGATTACCCCACCCCTGCAAGCCGTCCTTGTTATAGCGTTATGGATAAAACGACGACTTGGAAAGCTTTAAATATGCAGAGTGAGCATTGGCGTGTGGCTTTAAGAAGTATGTTGATTGAGCTAAAAACATAACATTGTAAGATGAACAAATAGAGAATAATTTGAAAATGAGAAGATTACTAGTTACTGGCGGTGCAGGTTTTATCGGTGCAAACTTTGTTTATTACTGGATGAATCGCCATCCTGAAGATCATGTCGTGGTACTCGATGCCCTAACATACGCGGGTAATGAAGCGAGTCTTGATGAGTTAAAAGCAAAGTCCAATTTCAAATTTATTGCAGGCAGTATTGCTGATCAAGTTTTGGTTGAAAAACTTTTAGTCGATGAAAAGTTAGATACAATTGTAAACTTTGCTGCAGAAAGCCACGTAGATCGCTCAATTTCGGGCCCAGACATATTCTTTGAAACTAATATCATTGGTACTCATAATATTCTTAAAGCTGCACGTAAAGTGTGGATTGAGAATGAAGAAACTGCTAATCCAGATCACCGCTTCCATCATGTATCGACAGATGAAGTTTATGGGGAGCTAGACGATGACTCACCAGGTTTTACTGAAGATCATGTCTATGCACCAAACTCACCATATTCGGCTAGTAAGGCGTCATCAGATCATATCGTTCGAGCTTATCACCACACCTTTGGTTTGAATGTATCAACGACGAATTGTTCAAACAATTATGGCCCTTATCAATACCCTGAAAAGCTTATTCCTTTATTTTTAACCAATATCCTTCGTAATAGAAACTTACCCGTTTATGGCACGGGTAAAAATGTACGTGATTGGTTGTTTGCCGACGATCATGCCCAAGGCATTGATTTGATCTTGAATAGCGATAAAGTAGGCGAGGTCTATAACATCGGTGGCAATAATGAATGGAATAATATGGATATCATTAATCTACTTTGTGAATCTATGGATCAACGTTTCGCTGATAACCCTGAACTTGCCCAAAAATATCCTGAAGCTGCACCTGCTCAAGGTAAAAAATCATCTGATCTAATTACATTTGTTGAAGACAGAGCAGGGCATGATTGGCGCTATGCGATAGATGCTAGTAAGTTTAAGCGTGAGCTAGGTTATGATCCGATTGAAACTTTTGAAACAGGTATTCAAAAGACTATTGATTGGTATCTGGAGAATGAAGATTGGTGGAGGCCATTGCTTGTTAAATAAAGTAATAGCGACAAATTATAATTGGTGATAAATGTCATTCCTTAAAAACAGGCGAAAAGTTAGGGGGTGTCATTTTTAATAAGTTTGAACACCATATTTCAACAACATTTTTGGTAATACATCGTCTAAGTTCTTTATGTCTTTATCTTCAAGTACAATTAAATCGAAATTATATTTTTGATAAACGTCTAATTTCTCTTTTTTGCGACGTTCACAATTTTTATCATAGCCATAGCTTTCATCATTTTCGCAACCAAAGTATTCGATATAAACTTTGCCATGTGGAATATAAAAACTTGAATAGACTTCATCATCTATAGGCAACTTACGTTCGTATGCATGTGCGATCTCAAACATATATAGCCAATTATCAATTAAAGCTTCTGCTTTAGAACGTGTCATATGGCCATCTGTAGAACGGTATTTAGTTGAAAACCTTTCTCTAAAGGCTTGAACGTCAGAGTTGGATAAATTCGTTTTTGCTTCCCCACTGAAATCAGCAACTGTTGAGAGCAGCGTTGAATTGTTTTTAACAGCTTCAGGCCAGCGGATATAGGGTACGCCGGTTTTAATGTCTTCAGTTTGAACTGCACCAATACCCAAACCATGTTCTGTAGCAAGCCAGCCCTTATTGAGTTCCCCCTTTTTAGCCCAACCAATTTCAGCTAAGAGATAGTTTATTTTTAGGGCAGATAATTCAAATAAAGTGCCAAGTTGAGTTGCTGTTAGCAGATTAGTTTCTTGTGGCGTTATTCCTAATTCAATATCTTCAGGCCAAGCGATATACTTTATCGTTTCTCCTTCTTTCGTTATTTCTTTGTAAATACCACCTACGCTAAAACCTTCTACAGTGAGGTTTCTCTCAGAAGTTATCCATCCTAATATTTGAAATTCAGCAAATAGATCACGACTGGTGAGTCCCAGTTTCTTAGATAAAACAGTAGTAGATATGTGTTTAGGCATAATATAAAAATAGTATACTTAAGTAATGTAATTAAGGCTTAAGTTTTTGAATTAACAATTGCTTTCAAAAAGGACGTAATCAAAGGATGTTCCACATTACTATTAGCAGAACGTTCAGGTTCAAATGCTGTAGCTATAAAAAAGGGGTGGTTTTTTATTTCTAAGACTCTGGGATCTCCAAGGTCATCAAATCCTACAAAGCACATGTCACTATTTTTAAAAAGTGATAAGTACTGGGAATTAACCCCAAAACTACAATGATAATCTTCTGATATTCTCTGTTTATTATATATATCCCTTACTTTCGAATTTTCTTGTAAAAGAATTTCATCAGACATTTCAACTAACTTACAGGCTAATGAAGAGATTAATGGCATTTTAGTATCGTGCTCGACTTCACTATTTCCCGCTTCGGGGTAAGGTAAAACATTTCTAGCAAATTCAAGCGCAGCGTGTTGATAACCTCCGCAAGTACCAAGAAAAGGAATGTGGTTTTCTCGAGCGTATCGTATTGCTGTTAATGCACCTTCCATACTAATATAAGGACTGGCAGGTACGCACCAAATAGCGTCGAATGATTGAAGTTTTTGGAGGTCAACTTGCTCTGTATTTAACCAGAGTGGGGTTATATTTAATTGTAATGTCTTCGCAGATAATTCAATCGCTCGTGGAATAGCCATATGAGCAATGACATCCTCGTTGAAATCACCAATTAAACCGATTGTTAGGGACATTTTAAATTCCTTTAATTAACACTCTTAGTAATAGTAGCATTAAATATTCTTCAACTAATATGGTTAAAAGTAGGGGGGTGTCTTTTAAAAACTCGTTGTTAGTATTTGGAGAAGCGTTTACGTAGCTCAATCATAGGCTTATCA
>CALISP010000119.1 GCA_938041705.1 uncultured Cocleimonas sp.
GATGCACTATTTTTTGACTTGAAACATTCAGAGGACGAAACTGAAGCGAGAAAAATAGAAGAAAAAATTTGGCTTAAATGGATGGAATCAGGAGATCAAAAAGTAGATGAGCTTTTGCAACAAGCAATGAGCAAACGCCGCATTTATGATTTCAACGGATCTATAGAAATCATCAATAAAATTATTAAACTCAAACCTGATTTTCCAGAAGCATGGAATCAACGTGCTACTTTATATTTCTTTCAAGAAAAATACGAAGAATCATTAATAGATATAGCCAAAACATTAGAGTTAGAACCTCGCCACTTTGGTTCATTAGCAGGACGAGCAGTCATTCGCTGGCGTCAATCTAAGCCTGCATTAGCAAGACAAAATATTATTGAAGCTCTCAAAGTACATCCGTTTTTAAAAGAACAGAATATGTTTCCTGGGTTACAAAAAAGTTAAAATAAAGATTCATCAATTTAGGAAAATTATTTCTTATTTAGACTATATTTAAGAATAAAGTGTCTTGTATTTATATCTTAATTTTAAAAAAGCTATGAATATCAGGTGCTTAATTTTTGGCACACCTTTTGCATTTATTAAATCAGACGAGAATTAAATCAGACGTGATAAAACTAAAAAGATTCAATCAAGCAAAAGTCTATAAAACTAAAGTTAACTATTAACAACCAACAAGTAAATTCCATGGAGGAATAAATGAATAAAATACTTACCGCAATGCTAACCACAGCAGCTCTATCACTTTCGGTTTCAGCTAATGCGGCTAATAAAGATTATGTATTGAATACAGCATCAACTGGTGGAACTTATCATCCTGTTGGAACTGCGATTTCAACATTATCTAAAGTAAAATTATTACCTAAAAAGAAGTTCAGTCTTACGGCTGTTAACTCTGCGGGTTCAGGCGCTAATGTTCAGGCATTAGGTGCTGGTACAGCTGATTTCGCAATTCTTCAAGGTTTATACGGTTCTTATGCAGCAACAGGTACAGGCCCAGTAACAGCGAAGCAAGAGAATATGCGTTCAGTTACGATGCTATGGCAAAATGTTGAACAGTTTATAGTCCCTAACGATATGGCTAAAACAGGCACAATGGCTGATATGTTATCTCTAAAAGGTAAATCTGTAGGTTTGGGTAAGCAGAACTCAGGTACTTTAGGTTCTAATAAAGTATTACTTGCAGGCCTTGGTATAGATATCGAGAAAGACTACAAACTTATGCATGCTGGCTATGGTCCAACGGCTGATGCTTTGGCTAATGGTCAAGTAGCTGGTGTTGGAATTCCTTCAGGCCCACCGACTGGTGCTATTACAAAGTTAATGGCTGCAAACAAGGGAAAGTTCACCATGTTGAATGTGACTGATGAGCAAGCAGCTAAAATGGACGGTGGTCGTTCACTTTGGACTAAGCGAGTTATCAAAGCAGGTACTTACCCTGGTCAAGATAAAGACGTTACAACTATTGCTCAACCAAACTTCTTAGCAGTTAATGCTAGAGTTGATGAAGAGCATGTTTATCTTCTGACTAAGTCTATATATGAGAACCTAGGTTTCTTACAAGCGATTCATAAAGCTACTAAAGCAATGAATACTGATGCTGCAATGGCTGGCCTACCTGTACCACTTCATCCTGGTGCTGCGCGTTATTATAAAGAGATTGGTTTAACCGTTCCTGATCGTTTAATGGCTAAATAACAGCTCGTTATCTGCAAAATAAAAAAGGTGGTAGCTTGCATTAGCAACTACCACCTTTTTTAATGACTGCAGTTATAGACATTCGAAATACTATCTAATTAAATTCATAATGATCACGGGCAAGAAAATGACTGACATGGATAAAAATTCTGATAACAAGGTTAATATTGAAGCTACAGATTTTGATATTAACGATGTAATACCAAGCCATAATTTGCGAGATGAATGGTTATTACTAGATGGTCAAAAAAAATCCCCTTTAGAATGGATGATTGCAGCATTTGCAGTGGCATTTGGCATTTGGCATATTCTAACTAATTTATTTTTAAATGAGCCAGGCATGTGGCAAAATGCCATTCACTTCGCAGGCTTCGCTTTTTTAGCTTCAACTATTTACAGTGCTTTCGGGCATAACACTAAGAAACCCTGGGCGATAAGGCTAGATATTCTCTATGGACTAATCGTAGCTGCTGCAGCTCTTTGGGTGGCCACCTCTGAATCTCGTATTTATGCTGATACCTTAGCGATAACGGGTCAAGCTTGGCAATTTAATATCTTTGATTGGCTAGCAGGTGGCATTCTACTATTTGCCTGTATTGATCTTTCGCGACGAGTAGCAGGCTGGGTTATACCCATCCTAATAATTATCTCATTATCTTATATTCTTTTTCTAGGTGAGCAATTACCTGGAATCTTCCGTGCAGCAAGCCTACCTTTGAATGATGTGATGTTTCGATCGTTGTTCAATGATGAAGGTATGTTTGGCATCTTAGCGAGTATTTCATCTACTAACATTACCCTATTCATGATTTTTGGTGGGTTCTTAATTGTTTCTGGCGCAAGTGATTTTGTAATAGAAATCTCTAAGTTAGTAGCTGGAAGAGTTCGTGGCGGAGCGGCTTTTGTTGCAGTCTTATCATCAGCTTTAACAGGTACAATTAGTGGTTCAGCAATCGCAAATACTGCTTCTACTGGCGTTATTACCATTCCGTTGATGAAGTCTAATGGCTTTCGTGGAAAATTTGCTGGAGGTGTAGAAGCTGCAGCGTCAACAGGTGGTCAGTTAATGCCACCTATTATGGGTGCTGGGGCATTTGTAATGGCTAGTTATACTGGCATCCCCTATTCCACGATTGTTGCCGTATCAGTCGTTCCTGCAATTCTATACTTTCTATCAGTAGCCTTCATTGTTCGAATCGAAGCTGTAAAATATAAAGTAGGTGATGGCCAAGATATGACTATCGACAAAGGCAAAATAATCTCTGGGGGTCTTACTTTCGTTATTCCCTTAACAGTAATGATTTGGCTATTGATGTCAGGTGTTACTCCAAGTTATGCCGCTTCATGGGCAATTGCCGCTTTAGTGGTAGTTTCTTGGTTCACATTTATTATTGGTAAAGTAATTAATCGTGATGATTTCAATCCAACGATTATGAGCCCGAAAAAAATATCTGAAGCATTTATGATCGGTATTCGAGCTTCAATCCTTACAGGTATTTTATTGGTTGCGATTGGCATTATGAATAACGCGATTGTTACAAGTGGCATTGGCAATAGCTTCTCATTAATGATCGCTCAGTGGTCACAAGGCTCAATCGTTATTGCAATCGTTTTAATCGCTTTGGCTTCATTGGTTCTAGGCATGGGTTTGCCTGTTACAGCGGCCTATATCATTCTTGCAATATTAAGCGCTCCTGCTTTAGCAGGTATATTGGCTGATGGTGTGATTGTCGATCAATTAGTGCAAGGTATTGGTGATCCTTCAAAGTCCGCTTTTTTTGCTCTGGTCGATAGTCCACATGTTGCCAAAATAGCTGAAGGCATGACTAGACCAGAAGCGTTAGAACTAATGTCAGCTATGCCATTTGAAATAGCCATCACAGTACGACCTCTATTAGTAGATACAGAGACGTTAACCACTTTTTTACTTATAGCTCATTTGATTGTATTTTGGCTCAGTCAAGACAGTAATGTTACTCCACCGGTATGTTTAGCCGCCTTTACTGCGGCAGGAATCGCAAAATCTAAACCTATGGCAACTGGCTTTCAAGCATGGAAGATTGCTAAAGGCTTATATATAGTGCCTTTAATGTTTGCTTATACCCCATTGATTAGTGGTAATTGGTACGAGGTTATTCAGCTAGGATTCTTTGCCTTATTTGGAATTTATGGTTTGAATGTCATTATCCAAAATTATGCTGAAGGTCCTTTAAAAATGTGGCATTACCCTCTTGTCGTTATTGGTATTATTGGCTCTTTCTGGCCACTGCATATGCTTGCTAATATTGTGGGCGCTATCTGTATCATTGTTATTGTAGTTTCGACTAACCGCTCCAATTCAGCTTTAAATAAAACCGATAAAGATACACTTACTAATAGTAATAATCAGGTTAATGGATAAGCAAAATAGAGAGAACGAAGCCCTCAGCGTTATTGAAAATAATAGCGTTGAAGGTAACAGTTCAATTAAAAATATTACCCCTATTACAAAGCAATTAAAGCTAAAACGTTTATCAATTATTTTATTGAGTATATTGATAGCAAGTTGTGCTTTCTACATTTATCAGTTGTGGTCATACGCCAATGAAAATGAACGCTCAGCCAATTTTTTTGAACGATCTATAGTAGCTTCCATAAATCAATACGAATACCTTCCTGCGCTACTGGCTAAAGATGATTTGGTTATCAATCTATTAAAGACACCAATTAACAATCACGAAATACTCAGTAACAAATTAGAGTTTACTGCCTTAAGATCTAAGGCCAGCGATATCTTTTTACTAGATAACTCTGGCAAGGTTGTAGCAACAAGTAACTTCAAACAAGAAAAGAGTTTTTTTAATAAAAACTATGCATTTCGTCCCTACTTTAAAAAAGCCTTAACTGAAAAAAAAAGGCAATTCTATTTTGCTAAAGGAGTAACGACAGGTATACCTGGTTTTTTCATTTCTAGCCCAGTTATACAGGCTCAAAAAGTTATTGGTGTAATGGTAGTTAAGCTTTATCTAAGTGAGTGGGAAAGTAGTTGGAGTGAATCAAAAGATAATATTCTAGTAGCAGATGCAAACAATATAATAGTACTCAGTTCAGATGATAAGTGGCGATACCAAAGCATTGGTAAATTAACCGATGATAAGTTACTTGAAATATATACCACCAAACAATTCCCAAATGAAACTCACTTACCTATCTATTCAGATACTTATTCTTATAAATTAGGATCAAAAGAAATAGATTTTTGGAAAATTGGAAACGCAAATTATGTTGTAAGTAATTTTATTATTGAAGACACAAATTGGACTTTCTACCATCTTGTAAAGCATAGTAATTTTCTCTCAAGATTACTCATGTTCATCTCATTACTTAGTCTGTTGGGCTTAACCTTATATTTCTTTCTTAATGAACGAACGCATAAATTATTTCTAAAAAAACTCGCACGTGAAAATGAAAAAAAACGCCATTATGAACGCCAAACATTAATAGATAACATCCACATCGGCGTAATCGTACACAGTAAAGAGGGTGTAGTTCTATCCATGAATGAACACGCTCAGGATTTACTAATCAACAAAACTTCAATGCTAATATCAGCGGATGAAAACCCAATACAATATAATATCAACGACTTATTAGACATTGATTTAAACATTCAAAACATTGAACGCTACATACAAACTGATTCTGTCTCTGCAAATGCTTACAACGAAACTACGTCCACTATTTTTCATACAGAAAGTAATATAAGTAAAAAAATCCCTATCATATTTTCTATTGCTGAAGTCCATTATGCTGATA
>CALISP010000120.1 GCA_938041705.1 uncultured Cocleimonas sp.
ACCTAATATGACTGAGCAAGAAGCTCTTGAGTCTGCCACTATCGCCTCTATTAGTGATCAAGGTTTCGATGTAGAGAATTGGGGCTTAAGACCTGTAAGAGATCCTCATCATACAGCGTCAGGAGTGGCATTAGTGGGAGGAGGAAGTAAAGTTCGACCTGGTGAAATATCGCTCGCTCACAATGGTGTTTTATTCTTAGGTATTTCGTAAAGTTAAATTTATGTAAACATATATTTTATTTCGTAATATGGATATATTGTAAACATGGATAAAAGAAAATATATAAGTGTCCCGTGAAGAATTACAAAAACCCAGCCATAGTGAAAACAGCGAAACTGTTCGAAGCAGAGTTAAAAATGCTCGCGAAAAACAACTAAAACGCCAAGGCTGTGCGAACAATATATTAAATAATAAAGATATCGAGAAATACTGTACTTTAAGCAATGAAGATGAAGCTTTACTCGGGCAGATAATGGAAAAATTTCGGCTTTCGGCTCGTGCCTATCACCGTATTTTAAAAGTAGCGCGAACCATTGCAGATCTAGAAGGTAGTGCTAACATTCAAACCAAACATATCAGCGAAACGATTAGTTATCGAGCAATGGATAAATACAATGTTGGATAGATAAAGCTCACTAGCTTTGCATAAGTTCTCTTTACGTTTTTAGATAACAAAAACAAGCCGAGCTAAAGCGAGACAATAGCATTGTTTTTTAATACTAACCCGAAGGGAAGGCGAAGCCGTATAAATATCACTTAAAAGTGGGGGGGTGTTTTTTATGATAGAGACCATATCAAACAGCAAGATTCAAACGCACTTCAAATTATTTTCAAGCATTTACCGGAGATAATAGGTGTCCTGATTTGATCCAAACTTTTGCACCTTCGTTTCCTGTTTTTACTTTTAAAGTTGTATTGACTGGTACACGTAGCCAAGATTCTTTTCTTAAATCATCATCACTTTCTGTAAAACCTCCATCAAGCACTAAAAATTCTGCTCCACCCGAAGCATCTATTTCAATTTTAGTATTTGCCTGCCAATACTCTATTCGAACATCTTCGTGTTCATCTTTAAACAAAGGCGATACTTTAACTCCGTGCCTTTCTGCATCAGATACTGAACCTAGTTTATTAATGTCTGCATGAATGAAAGTACGGTCATCTTGTTGAAATTGAGATAATTTTACAAAGATTACACAGCCATCTTTTGAACCGGGCTTATGTTTTGATGTTGGAGGGTTTCTAATATAGGAACCTGTTGGCCAATTACCATAATCATCTTCGAAAACACCCTCTAGAACTATGAACTCTTCTCCTCCTGTATGAGTATGTGGTGAAAAACTACTTTCTGGAGCGTAACGGACGATGGTTGTAACGCGATCAGCTTTGTTATCAATTCTGTCTAAGCGACGACGATCTACTCCTTGCATAGGCGAGTCTTCCCATTCAATAGAATCGCTGTGCAACATAACTCGTTTTGAAAAATCACCATTTACATCCATTTTGATTAGCCTTTTTTAGATGGGCTTTAACCATCTGTGGATTATTTGAATATTTAAAGACATTAATTGTTATTTTTTTCCTTAAAACTAATTGTCGACTTTGTCCTTTAAGCGTGAAAAAGTAAGTATCAATGATACGACGAGCATATAACTTTGATCAATACAGATGTTTTAATAATAGGTGGTGGGATAAGTGGCCTGCATACAGCATATCAGCTAGAAAAAAATGGAATTAGTTTTGTATTAATAGAGGCTAGAGATCGCTTAGGTGGGCGAATTTTATCAGCTAATTACGATTCGAAAAGTAGAGATGATAACTCTGAATGTAACCCAACCTATAATGCAAATAAACCAGCCTATGATTTAGGGCCTTCATGGTTTTGGCCTGGCCAAAAGAATATGGAAATCTTAGTACAAGAGCTTGATCTTGCTGATTCCGTCTTTCCACAACAAGGTAATGGAGAATCTTTGTACGAAAATCAGCAAGGTGATATCCAGAGAGGTTTTCATGGTATCTCAATGCAGGGTATTTACCGCATGAAAGGTGGTATACGCCAATTTACTTCAGAACTAGAAAAACGCATTGCAAATAATAATATTAAAAAATCAGCACAGGCAAACACAATTGAATACCAAAATAATCAAATAATTACTTCGTTTACTGAAAAGAACGGTTCTGAAAACCTAACTTCTCAAATAAGCAGTAACAAAGTTGTAATAGCGCTTCCTCCACGTCTAGCTATGTCTACGATTGAATTCAAACCCTTATTATCCGAGACTAGAATTAAAGAACTAAATAACTATGCTACTTGGATGGCCGGCCATGCAAAATTTTTAGCTATTTATGATAAGCCATTTTGGATTGAACAAGGATTTTCTGGCGATGCTATAAGTCAGCTAGGACCAATCAGAGAAATTCATGACGCATCATCTTATCCGAATGATTCAGATGAAAATGGATATGCGCTTTTTGGTTTTATTGGAGTACCAGCAAGTCATCGAAAAAATAATGAGAAAGAAATCATAAATGCGGCTGCTGATCAGTTGGTGAGATTTTTTGGTAAAGATGCGGCTAAGCCTAGAGATATCGTCTTACAAGATTGGGCTCAGGAAAAATACACCGCAACGGAAATCGATCAATCAATGAACGGTGGCCACGCTACATCATCTATCTATAATTTCACAGAATCCGTTTTTAAAGACCAGTTAATTTGGTCTGGTACAGAAACAGCTGATCATCGTAATGGTTCAAATGGCCTTTTGGAAGGTGCTATAGAAGCCAGTAAACGGACTTTAAATCTATTACTGTAATTATAATTCTTAACAAACGAGGTTTAGCTAAGACAATAGTGAATCTCGATGGTGGTAATGCCAGAAGTGGATCGTTCTGAAAAACTATAAAAAGTAGGGGGGTGTCTTTTTAAATGTTATAAATAGAATTTTATATATTTAAAACTAATAAGCATGTATTCAAATCAATATTTAGCAACCAATGAAATCAGACTACAATTTACCCAAGCTATGTCTGAAATGTATCAACTTGAAGTGCCTTTGTATAAAAGGCTGCTCGAATTAGCTTATGAGGTTAACCAAGAATTCATTGAGGATTCAATATCCCTCTCACAAAATGAAAATGAATTACTTAGTATAGAGCATCATGGTGCTATTCGAGTAGGTCATGCATCAGAGTTATCCATGGTTCGACGCTTGTTTAACGTAATGGGGATGCAGCCTGTTGATTATTATGATTTAAGTATGGCAGGAATACCTGTTCACTCAACTGCATTTAGAGCAGTGTATGAAAATGATTTGCAGGAAAGTCCGTTTCGTGTGTTTTGCTCACTTCTTCGTTTAGATTTAATTGATGAAAAACAATTACGAGAACAAGCCAGTGAAATACTAGATAAAAGACATATTTTCCCCGA
>CALISP010000121.1 GCA_938041705.1 uncultured Cocleimonas sp.
CGCTTAAAGAAATAATCATTGTGGACATTGCCATAAAAAATAAGCTTAACCAGTGCTTTCGATTGTTTAGTTGCATCTTGTACTCCTAGTAAAAAATGTTGTTGTTACTATGCTCTATCTAGTTTTAACTTTTTTAGCGAGCGCAGGCCAATTTGAATCTGCTTTCACAATATTCTTAGCAGCATTCGGTAGCCATCTACTTCGAACGCTCAAACTAAAGTTTAAATACAATTTATTATCGCGAATCGTCCAAGCTTTTGGATCGGTTGGCGCAATACTATTCTTACTTGCTGCGTAAGCACAGTGACCGCCATATTGAGGTATGTAAGCTATAGGGTTAGCTATAAAAGCACTTTTGTTTGCTGCACTAGCAAATCTCCAAGTATTACCTGCGTGTACATGAGAAAACTCTTTCTTGCCCTCTTGCGCTTCTGAACTAACAAAATAAGCGACTGGGTCATAACCTCTAATTGCGACACTTTGTCCAGTTACAAAAATATCACCTTTAGCAAAAGCAGATGCGCTTAAGAAGAAAATTATTGCTGTTAATGCCATGAAAAGTGGCTTTAGCAAGTTATGTTTAGTGTTTAGATGCATTGTATATTCCTAAATAATTAATCAATATATATGTGTATCAAGTTGATTTCAATTTGTATACATATACAAGTGGACTTGTTTATTAAACGAAGGATTAACGCAATTAGATGCTTTATTGAAGTAGAGCTACAAATATTATTGATAATAACTTTTGTTAACAGAAATCGCAGACAAAAATAAACCGCTGAGTACTTAGTACAGAGCGGTTCAAAAGGAGGAGGAAGTATGAAACCCACTTCAAGGGTAAGTAAATGAGTGGCTAAGTAGCTCCTCATCAACAATGATTACTAATATAGTCTTTTCAAATTTTGCTACAAGCGATTAAAAATCACGCAATAGGTGAGAAAAGCTAACCAGTAGCAAAGAAGAGTGAATTCGTGATTACATTATCATACAAACATATATTGCAAGCAATGTATGTTTGTCAATACTGAGGCACTTTATAACTGGGGTTCAGTACTTACTTCTTCTGCAATCCATTCAATAAAAGAATCAACAGCATGATGGTTATAATCTGCAGATTCAGGATGAATTGCATAATAGGACATTTCAAGGGGAAGACTGATATCGAAGGGTACGCATAGTCGCCCTTCTTCAATATCCTTTCTAGCCATCGCTTCGATACTTAGGAGAACACCTTGGCCGTCAATGGCAGAATCGATTGCTAATGAAATATAGTTAAACTTCAACCCTCTATCATAATCAATTCCTTTTATTCCTTCTTGCTTTAACCATTTGTTCCATTGTGGACGACCTTTATAAGGCGTGTTGTCATGTAATAGTGTGTGATGGATTAAATCTTCGGGTGAATTTAAAGGTTTGTCAGGGTTATTTAATAATGCTGGACTACAAACGGGTACTGCTTTAACTGAAAACAATTTATGTACAGCAAATCCAGGATAATCTCCTGAGCCGAAGACGATAACAACATCAGCATCTTCTGATCGGAATAATTCTTCCATAGAGTAACTATCTTTTTCTGCAGTATCAATTAATCCTGAAACCGCATTAATCTGTATATCAATATCAGGGTATCGAGATGAAAAGCTATGTAATCTCGGTACTAGCCATTTGGAAGCGAAAGAGGGTGCCATCCACAACGTAATGTTTTCATTAGATTGATGTGAAGTCATTAAATGCACAGCATCCGCTATATTGTTAAATCCTTCGCGTAATTTTGGCAATGCAACTTCACCCGCCGGCGTAAGCGAGATAGAACGAGTGTGTCTTTCAAACAATGCAAAGCCGACATATTCTTCTAGATTTTTAATTTGATGACTTACTGCCGCTCTTGTCACCGATAACTCATCCGCAGCTTTGGTAAAACTTTTTAAACGCGCCACCGCCTCAAAGGTACGAAGTGCATTTAATGGTGGGAGTTGTTGTGACATTTGGGCCTTTTATAGTTTAAATTGTACCAAGAGTATTATAGACAGTTTTGTAAAAAAAAGGATATTGTCATATTTAAAATCAAATATAGTTTGTATGTTTAACTTATGTTTTTTTTAAATCATTGTTTTATATTAAGTTATCCAGTATTCAATTATTAATTTAATTAGTCATTTTAATACCTAATTCAACCTTCTTAATAGCGCTCTAGTTAAATTATGTATAAAAAAAATAGGCTATGTTTATACGCTTATTATTCGTTTATAGTAGCGTCTGTCAAAATTACCATTGAGAAATTACATGAGCGATATTCTTGATCTAGAACCCACTGAAATGGTTTCTGTAAGAGATGTTTTTAACATTGATAGTAATCTTAAAGTACCAGCATTTGCAGAACGTTGTGAGTTTGTACCTGAAGTTGATGAGGCTTATCAGTTTAATAAAGACGTTACGTTAGCGATTCTTGCAGGTTTCGGTTTCAACCGTCGCGTGATAGTACAGGGTTTACATGGCACAGGTAAATCGACACATATTGAACAGATTGCGGCTAAACTAAATTGGCCTTGTATGCGTTTAAATCTTGATGGTCAAATCAGTCGTTTAGATCTTGTCGGCAAAGACACAATTGTTTTAAAAGATAATAAGCAGGTAACTGAATTTCAAGAGGGTGTAATTCCTTGGTCATTACAGCGTCCTATTGCGTTAATTTTTGATGAGTATGATGCAGGTCGTCCTGACATTATGTTCGTTATCCAGCGTATTTTAGAGCGTGATGGTAAATTCACTATGCTGGACCAAAATAAAGTGATTACCCCCAATAAATATTTCCGCATGTTTGCTACTTCAAACACTATCGGACAGGGTAATCTAAATGGTCTTTATCAAGGTGCGCAGTTATTGAATCATGCACAGCTTGATCGTTGGGACATCCTGACCTCTTTGAATTATTTACCATTAGCTGAAGAAGTTAAAATTGTTGCAGCACGTGTTCCTGGTTTTGAGAATATGGAACTGTTGAAATCTATGGTTACACTGGCTCAACTCACGCGTAACGGTTTTGCTGTTGGAGATTTATCTACATTAATGTCTCCTCGTACAGTAATTTCTTGGGCAGAGAATTATCAGATATTTAATAGTATGCAGACTGCATTCCAATATTCATTCTTGAACAAATGTAGTGATGATGAGAAGCCATTAGTTGCTGAATATTATCAACGTTGTTTTGATGATGAACTTGAAGTGTCATATGCGAATGCAGCTAGTTAAGCATTAATAACTAATTAAGCACCAACAAAACCTTAATAATTCTATCGATGAAATATTTAGATACTCCATCTGAGTCAGAATCTCAGCAGCAGCAAAAAGCGATTGAGCTTTGTGGTGGAGTTGTGCGTGGCTTCACCAACAAGCATGGTTTGTATTTTCGTGGTGGTCAGCTTTATAAAGATCAACATCGCGTGCCGTTATTTGCCTGTTATATTCAAGCTGATCTGAAGCAAGATAGTTTTAGTTCACTTCGTGGTGTTGCAGATAGTATTAATATGCGCTATCGCTTTTGTGATGAAATATTGCATCAAACTTTATTACCAGATACTGCTTTAGAGCGTTTCTTGTTTGAAATGCTAGAACAACTTAGAGTAGATAGTTTAGTCCCTGATGAATATGTTGGTGTGCGTAAAAACTTATTACATCGATTCCGAGAATGGTCGATGCAGTATCATCACTCTGGACTTACTGAGACAGGTGTCGGACTTCTTATTTACACGATTGCACAAGTATCTTGGTCAAAACTAAATAGTATTTCAGTTATTGAAGAAACTGAAGATATGTTAGAAGCAACCCGCGCGGGTATCGGTCCAATGATCGGTGAAGCTTTATACGGCATGAAAAAGACTATGCATGATCAAGCTGCATTTGCTGAACATGCATTGTCATTAGCCAGTAAATTCAAACATCTAGTGTTGTCTGAAGGTGGCGATGATAAAGAAGATCTCGATGCTATTATGGAAGAGATCGATATTCCTGATTTCAAACTGTTGGTTAGTTTTGATAATGGTGACTCCTATAATATAGGTGATGTTACGGTAGGTGAGAGTAAGGCATGGGATGATAATGATGCTAAATACACTATTTTCACTACCGAATATGACAAAATTCAGTATGCTGATAAATTTATCAGATCATCATTTCTTAAAGAGATGCGAGCCGTATTAGATGATCGCATTAGCAAACAGGGTATCAATATTCCTGGAATCGCACGTAAACTAAAAAATACCTTTGCTACTCCTCAAAGGGATGATTGGGATTATGCTGAAACTCAAGGTTATATAGATGGTCGTCGTTTAAGCCAAGTAATCTCTACACCCACAGAGCGCCGTGTTTTTAAAAATATTCGACATCAGCCGCATTCTGATTGTGTCTTGAGTTTTCTAGTTGATTGTTCCGGTTCAATGAAAGAACATTCCGTTAATGTTGGTATTTTATTGGATATTTTTGCGCGTGCCGCAGATGCAGCAGGTATTAAAACAGAAATATTAGGCTTCACTACAACCAATTGGGGTGGTGGTAAAGCTATGAAAGACTGGATAAAAAAAGGTAAGCCAAGAAACCCTGGGAGACTTTCAGGAACCAGCCATATGGTTTTTAAAGAAGCGGATAAAACTTGGAAAAAATCTCGTAACAGTATTGCCGGTTTCACAAAAACAGATATCTATCATGAAGGTGTAGATGGTGAGGCTATTACTTGGGCAGCAGGGCGTTTAGCTAAAAGACCTGAACAAAAGAAAATTCTCACCGTAATTTCTGATGGCAGTCCGATGGATTCAGGAACGAATTTAGCTAATGATGATTACTATTTAGATAATCATCTGAAAGATGTGATTATGGATATCGAAAACTCACCAAAAATGGAAATATTTGGCTTAGGCGTTAAGCTTGATCTGAGTAATTACTTCCGTTATTACACTATATTGCATTTAGAAGAGCAGCTAAATAACGCAACATTTAATGATATTCTTAAGTTGTGGTTGAGTCGTTTCAGTCGATAAATAAACGCTTTTATTATCAAAACTATCCTTCGATAATGTTAAAGATAATCAGCTTTATTTAATATCATTTACATAATTTCAGAGAATATATTTAAAAAATAGAGTCATTCGAAGTAGGCTCTAGCTTATTTCTAATAAACAATAATCATTTATTCTTTTTGATGTCCTAAACTCATATTTTACTTATTACAAACCAGAGGTTTTACTCATGTCATTTGAAAGTCGTTTTTCTGAAGAAGAAATTTTCTTACTCTCATCAACTCCTGTGCAAATAGGAACTGTAATGGCATTCGCTGAGGGTAGTGGTTTAGGAACAGTGAAGGAAATGTTGGCTAATTCTAAAGCCTATATTAATGGTTTGAAGGAATACCCTAATAATGAAATTATTACAGGTGTATTACCGAATGTAGCTGATGGTGTAAAAGAGTCGATGTCAAATGCCAAGGAAGTCCGTCAGCAAGCCATAGAACGTTTAAAACAAAATAATATTACATCAAGTGAGGGTCTACGAAGTTTATTGCTTGAAGACAGTAAACAAGTGGCGGCAATTCTAGCTGTAAAAGCAACTCCTGATGAATCTCGTGAGTACAAAGAGTGGTCTATGAGTATCGCTGAAAATGTAGCTAAAGCAGCAAAAGAGGGTGGTTTTTTAGGTTTTGGTGGAACTCGAGTTAGCGAAGGTGAAATCGAAGCTTTTGCTCAAATCGCAGATGCTTTAGGCACATCTAGCAATCTCAGTTAACTATTCAGTTTTACTATTTCCCAAAGACTAATCATTGAGTTTGTTTGCATTCATGAAAGGCTGTCGCTCAACATGTGTTGAAGAATTTAAAGCGATAATGGAATTTACAGGCTGGAGTCAAAATACTGTGTTTGCCGTATTTTTTCTTTGTATTTTCGTTTTGCTGTTACTGATTGTTTTTGTTTTGTACAAATTCAGAGCTAAAAGATATCGTTATCGATCAAGATATAAGAAAAAAAGGGGAAAATAGGGCTTTATTGTATTTTAAAAGACACCCCCTCCACTTTTAGGGTGTTTCTATACTATGCTTCGATTCCTTGAGTGTTACTTGTTAATATCAAACTCAATTCGTAATCCTAAGTGATCAGAAGGTCGTTCATTTATAGTAGCAATATTCTTTTTAGCAAAGGTTTCGAATTTTGTTGTGGTTAATTGATGAGTCCATACTCTGTCGAATCGACTTTTAGCGCTTTCTGACTGCCACGTTATACGATGTGCTTCAGGTGATCCGACGATAGTCCAAGCATCTTGGATTTCGTTTTTATCAATAATTTCCCATTCTTCTTTTCGTAAGTTTGTATCTCCAGCAAAAATACAAGGACCGCCCTTTTGCATTTCTTCTAAAATAAACTTAGCCTGTTCTATGCGCATATGTTTACCGGGCTTCATACTTTCTAAATGAGCAGTCATAACCGTTAAACCATTCAGTTTAAGTGTTGTTAAACCTCGGCCTTGTTCGCTATATTCAAAAGACTCGTAACTGGCATCAATCTCTTGATTAGGTTCTGTTTTACGCACTGCAATTACTTCAAAATAAGACCGTTCAGAAGGTTCTTTCGGAAAAACAGAAAAACCAGCTGCTTTTAAGTGGGGTAAAACATGCGCATGATAACTGCGTTCGACGACTTCTTGTAAAACGATGATATCAGGTGAATTAGGTTTAAAGCCTTCGACAACCGCTTCTTCGATAGGAGCACCCAACAATATTTGGAACATTGCCGCTTCCGTGCGAACGTCTAAATTACGATCTTCAAGGCCGTTTAGGTTCCAACTAATGAGCTTCATTAATAATTTTCCCAGGGTTTAATGATGTTTTGTGTTTCGGATACAAAGAAAACCACTAAAAGTAAGGGGGTATTTTATAAGCCAATTAAATACTTTGAAATTCAGCCAACTCTCTATTTTTGATAACTTTATCGTAGTCAAATACAGTGCCATTCATTGCGATATAAACACCTGTAGTTTTGATTTGAGCCGTTGCTAATGCAAACCCCATATTGAAGGGAGCATCAGAGTGCTTGAATACATAAGGAATCATTGCCCCTACGAGAACGATAGTTTTATCCATATGTTCATGTGCTAACTTAATCGCAGTCTCTACCATTGTGTCTGTGCCGTGAGTTATTACTATTTTAGAAGCACTGGTTGTTTTACATGCTTTTACGATTATCTCTCTGTCTTCATCAGTCATATCAAGACTGTCTTTCATCATTAGTTGTTGCACAGAAATATCTGCACGATCTCTTCCTACAGCCAATAGCTCTGGCATGTGAGTTTCAATGAAATTCAATTCGCCATTAAACTCATTATAGTTCTTGTCGATTGTACCGCCAGTTAGGAGTAATTTAGTATGCATTGTTAAGTCCCTCGAGGTGTTTGAATTTCATGATTTATTAGCTAGAGTTTTATTAGCTAAAAAGTTTTATTAGTTAAAGCTATATTGATTTTGTTGCTAGCGAGTTTATACATTAAGTGCATTTCTATCAATTAGCCATGACTTTTTGATTTGACTTAAATTTCCATTAAAATGATAAGGCACTATCTAGTCGAGGAACTGCAGCAATAAGCTTTTGAGTATAAGCATTTTGAGGATTACCACAAACATCAGTTGTCAAACCTTGCTCGACAACTTTACCTGATTTCATGACGATGGTTTCATCGCATAAATATTCCACCACAGCGATATTATGAGTGATGAATAGCAAGGTTAAGTCTCGTTGTTTTCTGATTTCTAATAGTAGTTGTAATACTTCTGCTTGAACGGATACATCTAGAGCGCTGGTAATTTCATCACAAACAATAAACTCAGGATTCAAGGCTAATGCTCGAGCTAAACCAATCCGTTGACGTTGCCCACCAGAAAACTCATGAGGATATCGCCATAAAAAATCTCGTTTCAATTGTACTGCTTCCATAACCTCCGCAGCCAGTTCTAAGCGTTCTTCATCGCTGTTACCGATACCATGAACTTGCATTGGTTCAGTAATCGTTTTTGCAATTAGTAAGCGAGGATTAAGAGATGACTGCGGATCTTGAAAAGATATCTGCATCTTTTTTCGCCAGGGTTTCATTTCTTTTTCTGATAAGCCTACAAGTTCATTGCCAGAAATCTTCACGCTACCACGCGTTGGTTTTTGTAGCTGTAAAATAGCTCTACCTAAGGTAGTTTTGCCACTTCCAGATTCACCTACCAAAGCAACAATTTTGCCTTGATGTATGTCTACAGAAACATCATCTACTGCGCGCACATGGTCAACAACGCGTTGAAACACACCTTTACGAATAGGGAAGTAGACATCAAGGTTTTTAGTTGTGACTAGTGCTTCTGTTTTCGTATATTCAACATCTCTTTTGGGTAAGTTTTCAGGTACAGCAGCTAATAATTTCTGACTGTAAGCATGTGTTGGTTTTCGAAGTACTTGTTTGGTTTCGCCGAACTCAACCAATTTACCTTGTTTCATTACGCCGACTTTATCGGCAACTTGCGCGACTACTCCAAAGTCATGAGTGATGAATAAAATACTCATGTTTTTGCGTTGTTGTAACTCTCGCATCAATTTGAGTACTTCGGCCTGCACAGTGACGTCTAAGGCTGTGGTAGGCTCATCTGCAATCAATAAATCCGGCTCACAAGCAAGAGCCATTGCAATCATTATGCGTTGTCTTTGTCCGCCAGAGAGTTGATGCGGAAAATTATTGAAACGGCTTTCTGCGTCTTTTAATTTTACGTCCTCCATTGCTTTGATGGCACGGGCTTTGGCAGACTCTTCAGCCATTTCAGGATGATGAAGAAGTAAGGCTTCCATGATCTGTTCACCTACGCTGGCAACAGGGTTCAAAGAAGTCATTGGTTCTTGAAAGATCATCGCTATGCGCGAGCCACGTATCTTGTATAGCTGTTCGTTTTCTAGCTCAAGCATATTGACGTTTTCGAATACAGCTTTCTTGTCTAATCCAAGCTCAGTCTGTTTGCGCCAATTGAAGAGTATTTTACCGTTTGGGTGACTACTTATTTTTTCTGGTAGAAGTTGAATGATGGATAAAGCCAATATTGACTTACCACTACCAGATTCACCGACCAAGCAAAAGGTTTCACCTTTTTTTATAGTTAAATCAACACCATCAACTGCTTTGATAATTTCATTACCAGTATTGAGATGCGTCGAGAGATTTTTTATCTCAACTAAAGTCTCTTGTTGGCTGTCGTGGTTGCTGTTTTCGCTTTCAGAACTCATCCAACAACACCTGCTTTCTTAGCCAATTGTGGGTCAATGGCATCACGCAAGGCTTCACCCATTAAGTTATAAGCGAATACAGTTAGAAAGATAGCACCACCAGGGTAAACCGCCATCCACCAATTAAAGGTTGATGATTGCACGGCTTGATTCAGCATTTGTCCCCATGAAGGTGCGCCCACTAATCCAAGGCCTAAAAAGCTCAAGGTAGCTTCTGCAAGAATTGCTGATGCCACACCAAAACTAATGCCTACCAATAAAGGTGCTATACCGTTAGGCAACATGTGTCGGAATAGAATTGAGCGTAAAGGTAAGCCACTGGCAATCGTTGCTTGAACAAAATCCATTTTTCTTAAGCGTAAGAACTCTGCGCGAATGTAGCGAGCGTATCCAGACCAACTGGTCAGACCAATAATCACCATCATGATATAAATACTACGACCAAAGAAGGCAACGAAAGTGAGTAATAAAAATAAGGTAGGAATGGATTCGAAAATTTCAACTAGACGCATTCCAAGCATATCGACAATGCCTGAAAAATAGCCCATCAAACCACCGATAATGACGCCAATAAACATTCCAATACCAGTAGCAATAAAGCCTATACCCAAAGCGATTCGTGATGCATGAATCATTCTGCTAAGGACATCGCCACCATTTTCTTCAGTACCCATCCAATGTGTGTATTGCGAGTTTTCTAAAGGTGCTTCAAGTGGTTGAGCGTTTGAATCTCTTAAATAATCTTCAGGCGCATAGGGAACAGGGGGCATTACAACCCAATCATAATTGGTATTTTTTAGGTCTTCTCGAAAATCTGAATACACTACATTTTGTTGTTCGATAATAAACTGTTTGCTGACAATCGTAGCCCCTACAAGAGTGATGATTAGCATCAAGAATAGAGTTTTAAGCGAGTGCCTTAATGGACTTAAAAAGAGAATAATCAATGCAAAAAATGCGACCAATACAATAATATCTTCGACGCTTAAATAGCGTAGAACGGGTGCTGATATTTCTCCATTTAACTTCACTAACAAAGGCATGCTATTCGCTAAAAAGGGGGCGAATACTGCAGCAATTGTTAATAAAGCCACCCAGAATAATCCAATTCTAGCTCCCCAGCCCGAGAATGTATGCTTAAGCACACGGCGCAAAAATCCAGAAGATCTATGTTTTACTTTAGTCGTTGTTTCCATGTTCATATCTTTAGCGCCCCCTTATTCATAAGACACCCGTGGGTCAACAATGGTATAGAGGAAATCAGCAATCAAATAACCAATTAGGGTTAAGAAGCCACTGATTAAAGTGATGGATAAAATCAATTCTCTGTCACGTCCTTTTACCGCATCTAGAGCGAGTTTGCCCATCCCATCAATACTAAATATGGATTCAACTATAAGAGAACCTGCTAGCAAACTAGGCAATAAACCAGCAGTTACCGTAATTAAAGGCATCAAACTATTTCTAAAAACATGTTTCCATAACACATCACTTTCACTGACTCCTTTAGCGCGTGCGGTACGTGCATAATCAGCTTGTAAGTTTTCTAATATAGATGTTCTAGTTAGTTTCGCTAAAAAGGCAAAGCCACCATAGGAAAGCGTAATTACAGGTAATATCAAGTGCCAAATACGATCAAATAAGAAGCCTCGCACCAAAGGCTCATCGATCATATTGAAAGCAATCACTAAACCTATTCCTGCGCCAAACATACCGAGTCCCCCAATTCTAAATACTGGGAAATCAGTCCATGCTAATAAAGCCAAAGTAGCAGCACCAAGCAAAGGTAAGAATATTTGATTGATGAGCAAGGTTTCTGGATGCGCATTCGACATGGCTAAACCTATTCCAGCGCCAATGATCGTGGCAATGAGTATACGGATATTACGCTTTTGCCAGAAAGCTAAGCTCACCATTCCAACGGCACCTAAAGACATGCCAAGGAAAACTTTGAATACAGATAAATAACTTAAACCTGTCGGCATAAAAGTCATATCTAAAGCTTCACGTTCACTCAAACCTGATGTGGGGAACCATTGCCAATGCTGCACATTAGCGAAAAAACCGATGAGCAAAACACCCGCTAGCATTGATGGAATCGACCACAAGGCGAGCAAGGACACACTGGAGGCGACATCAAAGCGTCCACCTCGATCGGTGGCTGCTTTCACACCGATTATGATTGAGATGATATAGATTAATGGAATGGTGATGACATTAAGTAATAGGGTGATTGGAAGTCGTTCTTTGATAAGCTCCGATACGCCGCGACCATAATTAAAACTTTGTCCTAAATCTGAGCCTTTGGTAAATGAGAATTTGCCGAAGTTGTTTTCATCATCCAGCTCAAAACCAATAGGAGAAATATTATTTAACCAGCGAAGATATTGAACTGGAGCAGGGTCATCTAAACCATAGCGTTTATTATAATAATCTTCTAAAGCTTTACGTTCGGCGGGCTTCATGTCCAAGCCGCCAGTGAGTGACTGGGCACTAATGCCACCAGGGGCAGCCGCCATAACTGAAAAGACCAATATTGTGATTCCTAATAATGTAGGAATCATTAATAACAAACGGCGAATAATATAAGCTAGCATCGTCTTAGTGTTCTACTGTGTGTATTTTTGCATATTTTTAGGAACATAAACTTCCAACGGTAAAAAGCTTTTATTTAATCCCAATTTAGTTAGCTTTAAATTTTTAAGACGTTTATCCAAAAATGCTAATGATTTGCGACGGAATAAAAAAGTATAGGGTTGATCTTCATACATCAATGCTTCAGCCTGCTGCCAAAGTGGCATACGTTTATCTGCATCTACTGTTTTACGTGCTTCGTCTATCAATTTATCTAAGTCAGAGTTTTTATAGTTTATAAAGTTATCACCGTTAGTTTTAGCTTGAGAGCCGTGAAACATTTGGAAAATATCAGTCTCAATTCCACTGGTCCAACCTAAAGTAATAGCTTCAAAGTCTTTCTTATCTAAAAGTTCAATCATTACAGGCCATTCTTGCGGTGTAGGAATTAACTTTACGCCTGCTTTTGCATAGAGATCTTTTATTAATAAGATCATTCGCTGTGTATCTTCATTGCCTTGGAAATAAGTCAGTTCAAATTCAAAAGGTTCTCCAGCTTCATTTTCAAGAACACCGTTATTATCTCTATCTTCAAACCCAACTTCTTTAAGTAATGCTTTGCCTTTCTCTAGATCATAAGCACGGGGACTTAGAGTAGGATTATGTTGCTTAGAACGCGGACTGAAAGGACTAATAGCCGTTTCTCCATAACCTAAAAAGATATCTTTATTAACACGATCACGATCAATCAAGTAGGTCATCGCTTGTCTTACACGCTTATCTGCAAATAAAGTAGCTTTACCTTTTCTTTCCTGATTCCAACCTATGTATGAATAACCAACTACCGGTGGCATATATTCAAATTGATGACTTTTATCTGTGATTTGCTTATCTTTTTTGAGTTTTTCGTACTCGATAGGGCGTGCGCCATAAGCATCTATGTCACCGTTTCGATAAGTTGTTAAACGAGCACTAGCATTTTGAATAACGCGCCATAAAATACGATCTTGAGGGGGTTGTACATCTCCCCAATAGCGTGAGTTTCTGATCAATTCAACATTACCATTATCAGGAGTCCACCCTTTAGGGTCGGCTAATTGATAAGGTCCCGTACCCATCAGTAAACCTTTAGAGTCATTAAAGATTTGTGGGGTATCTAAGTATTCTTTATAAAAATGTTCTGGAATTAC
>CALISP010000122.1 GCA_938041705.1 uncultured Cocleimonas sp.
ATCTTCATAAACGATATCTAAATTAATAGATTCAGGTAAGTCATTAATTTTAGCTTGCAACACAGGAACGACGTTAATTTCATCACCACCAGATACTTTATCTCTAACATTAGCTTTTTTATTATTTAATAAAATGTCTCCAGACTTAATCCATTTTTGTAATTGGCTCCGTGAAAACTGCGGACATAACTCTGCAACCACCCGGTCTAATCTATCTCCGAGATATTCCATAGGAACAGTGAATTCAAGACTGCTATCTGTTGTATTTGAAGTTGAGTCAGGTAAAGAATTTGTATCTAAATCTATAGTCATTTTTTATACTTTTTGTGAAACTTATACGTAGTTAGATCCGATTATAAGGGAAACTATGCCGAATAGGTTCAATTACTGTTCTATTCATTAAAGTGTTGTATAATTGAGCAATATTTGTGCATGTAGATATAATTAAAACAATATTAACAATATTTTACATTGCAATTAAAAACAGCAAGTAAGGGCTAACTATGTATTTCACAAAAAACACTTCCTCAACACAATTGTTCATCAAGTTAAGTATTGCTTTCATCATATGTATTTCATTATCAGCTTGTTCAAAAAATAAACAAACAGCTAAGGCCTCACCAAGCCAACCGGCTAAAACAATATTTCTTGAAGCACGTACATTAATGAGTAATAACCAGTTCGAAGCTGCGGTCAAGAAATATGAAACTCTAGAAGCGCAATATCCTTTAGGTCGTTACGCACAGCAAGCATTATTAGAACAAGCCTATGCTTATTTTAAATTTGACGAGCCTGATACTGCATTAGACACAATTGATCGTTATATGCGTGTTTATCCTCGCAGTCCTCGTATGGATTATGCACTTTACCTAAGAGGATTAATTAATTTTACGCGTGGCGGTAGTGTTATTGATAAAGTTTTCCCCAGAAACTTCTCAGACCTTGATGGAGTGCGTCAAAAGGAAGCCTTTAATGATTTCTCTGCATTAATAAATCGTCACAAAGGTAGTCCTTATGCTGCTGATGCAAAAAAACGTATGCATTATCTCAAGAATACACTAGGTCAATCTGAAGTAAGTATTGCTGAATATTATATGAAACGTGGTGCTTATTTAGCTGCTTATAATCGAGCTGATTATGCAATCAAATATCATCAAGGTACTCCTGCTGTCATTTCTGCTTTACAGATTAAGACTTGTGCAGCTAGAAAACTAGGGAAAAATGATTTAGCTAACGATACATTGAGAATTATAAAGTTGAACTTCCCCACCAAAACTAAGTTTGCTTGCTTATAACTTTATTTATTTGCAATTAATCACTTTAAAAGTGAAATCAAAAATAAGGGGCTAATAAGCCCCTTATTTTTTACATAATTAATAACAACTAATAGCACCATAAACAAATAAAATGTTAATAAAAATAACAATATCAAAACCCCTCAAAAGCGTTATACTCCGCGCATTTTTAACTCACACAATTATAAAATATCATGTTTAGTATTATATCTACTCGTAAAGAGAGTATAAAAAACGATCTACTTTCGGGATTAACAGTTGCACTTGCATTAGTCCCAGAAGCTGTAGCTTTTGCAATTTTAGCTGGCCTTCACCCACTAACAGGATTATATGCAGCATTTACGATTGGCTTAATAGCTTCAATAGTAGGTGGACGCCCTGGAATGATTTCTGGTGCAACGGGTGCTATCGCTGTAGTTATCGGCAGTCTGGTATTAACGCATGGTAAAGAATATTTATTTGCAGCTGTAATAATGATGGGTTTAATTCAAATTACCTTCGGTATTTTGAAAATGGGGAAATTTATTCGACTTGTTCCACATCCTGTATTTCTTGGATTTGTAAACGGCCTAGCCTTAGTTATTCTAATTGCTCAATTCGAACATTTCAAAGTAACAGATGCAGCTGGAGTTCATAGTTGGATAACAGGAACTCCCTTGTTGATTATGATTGCTCTGATAGTTTTGACTATGTTTATAATCCAAGTTTTACCTCGTTACTCTAAAGCTGTTCCCTCTACGTTGGCTGCAATTGTAGTGGGTACTTTACTCGTACTAGGTTTAAATTTAGATACAAGAACTGTCGCTGATATGGCATCAATAAAAGGTGTGTTTCCTCCATTCCATTTACCTGAAGTAGCATTATCATGGGAAGCTTTCAAAATAGTATTTCCTTATGCTCTTATAATGGCTTTGGTAGGTTTAATTGAAAGTTTACTTACCTTAAATTTAGTTGATGAGTTAACAGAAACTACAGGACATCCTAATCGTGAATGTATTGGTCAAGGTATTGCAAATACAGTAACAGGTATGTTCAGTGGCATGGGTGGTTGTGCGATGGTAGGACAAAGTATCATCAATATTAAATCTGGTGGTAGAGGTCGACTTTCAGGCATATCAGCTTCTGTATTCTTACTTATCTTTATTCTTTACGCCTCATCTTTAATTGAAGCTATTCCGATCGCTGTGCTAGTTGGCGTTATGTTTATGGTTGTAATTGGTACTTTCGAATGGGGTAGTTTACGTTTATTGGGTAAAATTCCAATATACGATTGGCTTATTATCGTAGCTGTAACTGTTATCACAGTGGTATCTGACAATCTGGCTTTAGCAGTAATTATTGGTGTTATCTTATCGGCATTGGTGTTTGCATGGGAGAATGCAAAACACATCAAAGCTCATGTCAGCATTGATTCTATGGATAATAAGGTTTATGAAATAGATGGCCCATTATTCTTCGCATCTATTAGAAACTTCCAAGATATATTCACACCACGTGATGATACTGATGATGTAGTAGTTGATTTTAAGAACTCAAGAATTGCTGATCATTCTGCAATAGAAGCAATAGATAAATTAGCTGAAAGGTATGATCGAGCAGGGAAACGCCTACATTTAAAACATCTCAGTAAAGAATGTCGCTTATTGTTACAAAAAGCGGGTCCTTTAGTTGAAGTTAATGTTGTCGAAGATCCTGACTATCATGTAGCAGCTGATAACGTCGCAGATAAGATCAATTTAAAGTAAATAAATGACACCCCCCCTACTTTTAGGTGACATTACATTATCATTACTTAAAAAGTATAAAGGGGGTATTAATAGCTGAGCTGAATTTGTAGTGAGGTGATTTTAAATACTAATTATTTTTAGGTATGGTCATTCAACCATTGCGGTAATTGTTTAATATCATCAATAAAACCTACAGGCCCCTGTTTTAATAATCGCATTAAACCATGTACACCATAGCTAACCGCTAGAGCATCGACTTTGGTGTTATTAGCTAGCTGCAAATCATATTCACTATCACCAATCATAAGCGTGTTATTCGGTTCTACGTTATGATCAACTAAAATCTCTTCAAGCATTTGAGGATGAGGTTTCGAACGGGTTTCATCAGCACAACGTGTAACAGGAAAAAAACCTTCTAACCCTGTATCTATGAGTCCCTTATTTAAACCACGTCTAGATTTACCTGTAGCAATGGCAAGATCAAAGCCCGATGCTTTTAAATCGTCTAACACTTGTATAGTCCCATCAAACAGCGGACTTGGGGTATTATCTTTGGTTAAATAATGTTCTCGGTACGTTTGGGCCGATTTTTGAATATATTCGTTTGATATATCTGGATACAAATATCTTATTGCCTCTTCGAGGCCTAACCCGATAATATCGCTGATTTGTTTATCACTTCTCTCATCAAGTGATAATGTTAAAATAGTCGCTTGCATGCAGTTTACAATTTGCGCTTTTGAATCGATTAAAGTGCCGTCCCAATCAAAAACCAGAAGTGAATATTTGCTCATATAATTTCTTTAGTTTGGTAAATAAATATAATATGTAGATGTTTTTAGAATTACTTTTCTTCTAAACGTTGAATAACAGACACAAGATCATCGGCCAAAGGGATTTTACAATCATATGTTTTGCCACTGCTTGCTAGAGTAAAATTTAAATGAAAAGCATGTAAGAAAAGGCGTTTCAAACCAATACGTTTTTTTGCTTCACGGTTTTCTGCAAAATTTCCATATTGTGAATCACCAATCACTGGTGTTTCACGATCAGCAAGTTGAGTTCGGATTTGGTGCATTCGTCCGGTTAATAATTCAACTTCAAGTAAACTATAAAATGTAGATTCTGTTTTATAAGAATGAATAGGATAAAAAATACTTTCGGAGTGCTTACTATTCTCTGAATCTTCTACTACTTTCACTTTTTGTTGTCTGCCAGATTGACGCTGTAAATTGTTTTTTACATGTTTAACGCCACCATGCCATTTTCCAACAACTAAAGTCTGATAGTACTTATTAATTTTCTTATCTTTGAGCATGTCATGAAGTTCAAGTAACACCCCCCTACTTTTAGCCAACATTACAATACCACTGGTTTCTTTATCTAAGCGGTGTACTAATTCAACAAAAGGCATATCGGGTCGTAACTGTCTGAAGCTTTCGATTAAGCCATACTTTTGACCTGTGCCACCATGAACTGACAATCCAGATGGTTTGTTGATTAGAATTAAATCATTATCTTCCAAAATAATTGAATCGTTTATTGATTTCAAGACTGCGTCAGGTGCTTTTATTTGCTCAGGTTTATCTTCTAGAAAAATGGGAGGAATTCGGACTATGTCTCCATCTTTTAGTTTCAATAAGGGCTTAGCTCTTTTTTTATTTACTCTTACTTCACCTTTACGGAGAATTCTATAAACATAAGATCTAGGTGCTTGTTTAATTTCTCGTAATAAAAAATTATCGATTCTTTGACCAGAGGAATTAGCATCAATGGTTACAAATCTAGCTTTATGCAATTGACCATTATCGTTTTTAGGGTTTGATTCAACTTTAGCATCAGATTTCTGATTTTTTCTCATAGCTAGAGTTTACACAAGTCATAGAATTTTGTTGTTTAAAAAGTCATAAATTGATACTATTAAACATTGATTTTTACTAATATATTAAATATCAAAAATAAGATTTATTCATTCAAGTAATATTTAATAATCTGTCTGACAAACACTAAAAGATATTAAAGAAACTTGAGTACAACAACAGTGTTTATCTGGTCGAAATGACAAACAGATAAATAATATAAGGACGCAGCTCCTTGCCATTAGAACAATAAATTTGTAGCTTTTGATTCAGACCTAAACATAATTTTAGGGGTTAACAAAAGAATAAAGCTACAATTGCTACACACAATTTTTTACTAAAGAACAATAAGCTGTTTTAACAGTATGGGCTAGTTACAAAAACCAAAAATTTCTTTAAGTAGTTAACTTGCTTATCATTATTAAGCAATGTTTGTTTTGTGTGTTGGAAGATCAACTAAATATCTGATTTTATTCAGTATTTTGTTAGGAATTTTGCAATCTATTTTGATAGATTAATACTAGGCCTTTAAATTTAAAGGTTTAAATAGATCATTATACTCTTACTTTTTTGTGAGACTTGATGGTTAGTTTAATGGTATTAAACACCCTATCATCTTTGGCTAAACGTGAGCTGCATTAGCTGGACTAACTCTCCAGCAATACAACAGGAAACGTTAAGCAATGAAAAGAATTCTAATAAACGCAACTCAACCAGAAGAAATTCGTGTTGCAATGGTCGATGGTCAATATCTATATGACCTTGATATCGAACATCCCTTTCGCGCTCAGAAAAAAGCTAATATTTATAAAGGCATTATTACTCGTGTCGAGCCAAGCTTAGAGGCCGCATTTGTAAACTATGGTGCTGATCGTCATGGCTTCTTACCTTTTAAAGAAATTTCACGTGAATATTGGAAAGAAACAAAATCTAAGAAAGGTGAAAAATCGAAAGGCCGTCCATCTATCTCAGATGTAATCAAAGAAGGTCAAGAAGTACTAATCCAAGTTGATAAGGAAGAGCGCGGCAATAAAGGTGCAGCACTAACCACTCAAATTAGTTTAGCTGGTAGATACTTAGTATTAATGCCAAACAACCCACGTGCTGGTGGTGTATCTCGTCGCATTGAAGGTGATGACAGAAATAAAATTCGTGAAATTCTTGACCAACTCGATCTCGATGAAGGTATGGGCGCTATAGTTCGTACGGCTGGTGTTGGTCGTGAATTAGAGGAACTCACATGGGACATGGATTACCTCAAGACTCTTTGGGCTGCTATCAAAGAAGCACATGAGCAATCTGCTGCACCCACTCTGCTATATCAAGAAAGCAACGTTATCATTCGTACTTTACGTGATTATTTCCGAAAAGACGTTGGTGAAATTATTATTGATAATGATCGTGTTTACCAACAAGCGCATGATTTTGTTAATGCAGTAATGCCTCATAACTTAAGTAAATTAAAAAATTACACAGATACCGTACCTTTATTTAGCCGTTATCAAGTTGAGCACCAAATTGAATCTGCATTTCATCGTGAGGTAACGTTACCTTCTGGTGGTGCAATTGTTATTGATCACACTGAAGCTTTGACTTCAATTGATGTTAACTCGGCTCGTGCAACCAAAGGCCGTAGTATTGAAGAAACTGCACTTAACAACAACCTAGAAGCTGCTGATGAAGTAGCAAGACAATTACGTTTACGTGACTTAGGTGGACTTGTTGTTATCGATTTCATCGATATGCAACCTAACAAAAACCAACGTGCAGTTGAACGTCAATTACGTGATGCACTGAAAGTCGATCGTGCACGAGTGCAAATTGCACGCATATCTCGTTTCGGTTTACTTGAAATGTCTCGTCAACGTTTACGCCCTTCATTGGACGAATCTAGTCAAATCATTTGTCCACGTTGTAGTGGCCAAGGAACCATACGCGGCATTGAATCAATGGCCCTTTCAATTCTTCGTTTAATGGAAGAAGAAGCAATGAAAGAAGGTACCGTTGAAGTTGTTGCTGAAACTCCTGTGAAAGTTGCTACATTTATACTTAATGAAAAACGTAAAACGTTAACTGAAATTCAAGCCCGTCATAACTTACAAATGACTGTATTGCCAAATCCAGAAATGGATACTCCTCATTATGAAATCATTCGTCGTAAGGAAAGCGATGTTGATGAACTCGAATCAGTAGAAAGTTACAAACAGATAACACATCAAGAAGCACCAGTAGAAAGTACTAAAGAAACAATGCCAGTGAATATTGAAACTGCTGTTGTTAGTAATGTTGCACCGACTAACCCTGCACCTGCACCTCAAGCATTACAAGAAAGTAAAAACCCAGGTGTAGTTTCACGAATTTTCAGTGCTTTATTTGGTAGTAAGAAAGTAGAGGAAGTTGAAGAAAAGCCTCAATCTCGTCAACGTCCTACTAATAACCAGAACCGCTCTAATTCAAATAACAAAACACGTAATAATAATACACGTAATAACAACAACCGTTCTAACAACAACCGTTCTAACAACAATAATCGCAGAAAACCTCAAAATAAAAACAATAAAAATACTAATCAGGCTAGCGATAATCCAACGAACAAACCTAATCCAAATCAGAACCCTAATCAAAATCCTAATCAGAACAAGAACACGCCAAACCGTAAAAAGCCTGTTCATAACAAGAACAATAATAAACCAAATGAAGTAAATGGTAATGTTCAAGCTGAAACTCAGCAAACCAATACAGCTACGCCTGTTAATGAAGGCAATAAACAATCCAATAAACCAAATCACAGAAATAAGACTAGAAGACCTAAACAGGAATCTAGACCTGATAATAGACAAGATAACAAACCAGATAGCAATAAATCAGCTACTGACAGTGTTGTAAGTCAATCATCAACTAATCAACATGCAAATACACATCCTAAAACAAAAGATCAATTACCTAAGCAGGAGAATCAAGCGGTTCAAAATATGGAACCTTTAGAAATAAAGATTCCTGCTTCTCCAAAGCCAGCCAAAGTAAAAGCTGAAGCTAAAGTTATTGAAAAGACAGAAGCTAAATCTACTACGACCAAAACAACGACTCGTAGAACGACGGCTAAAAAGTCAAATGACTCTAATTCACAATCTAGCAAAGGTACCAATAAAGAAACAACAAAGGTTGATACAACTAAAGAAGTTAAATCAAGTACTGATAAAATAACTACAGGTAGCAACAAACAAGCGACATCAAGTAAAAGTGCTGATGTAGACTCTAAATCAGTTCCTTCATCAACGTCACCTGATAAACCAACTGCTAGTACTACAACCACACGAAGAAAAACAGTTGCTGACAAGAAACCAGCTGATACTGCGAAACCTGCGCGTAAGCCAAGAGC
>CALISP010000123.1 GCA_938041705.1 uncultured Cocleimonas sp.
ATACATGCGACAGTTTTTAGCTGTCAGTAAATACAACTCATTAAGTGAAGCGGCAAAATTTCTGCATCGCTCACCTTCTGCTGTTTCTTTGACTTTAAAACTCATTGAGGAACAAACCAACCAACAGTTATTTGAGGGAGAGCGAAAACAAACACTGACTCCATTTGGTGAATTTTTTCACGAGTGCTCAATGCGTGCAGTAACTGAACATGAAAAATCTGTAGATGATATTAGCCGTTATGCCTCTGGTAAAAGCGGACATGTAAGAGTTGCGGCAGTGCCATCGGTTGCGACACACCTTATCCCATTAGTTATCACAGAACTGTATCGCACCCGACCAAACATACAAGTAGATCTTAGAGATATTGATTCTTACTCTGTTGCTAGAACAGTTACCGAAGGGTCATCCGATTTTGGAATTGCGAGTCTGTCTCCGCGGTCAGTTAATTTAAAATCAGAGTTATTAACCGAAGAACCTTTTGTTTGTTTGATTCCTAAAGGACATGCCTTAGAAAAAATTGAAACGCCTTTGACACTAGATGAATTAGCCCCATTTCCATTTATTGCAAATGACTTATTAAACCTTTCAAATAATCCTGATGTACAAAAGTTAGTAGCGGGAGCACATTTAAAAATAAGAAACGTTTCATCTTTATTGGCGTTTGTAGAAACTGGCTTTGGGATTACTTTGTTGCCAAGAATGGCATCTTCATTAGCATCAAACTTAATTGCTAAGTCATTACAAGACACATCATTAAGAAGGGAGCTTTATCTATTACAACCAACTAACCGAAGCTTATCTTCAGCGGCAAATGCTTTCATTGATGAAATTCATAATCAGGTTGAGATAACAAATAAATAATTAACTACTATACTAATGTTGAATATTTAGATAAATCAGAAGAAAAGAGTTTTACTTTAGTTTTATATTTAGTGTTCTGACTAAATGAAAACTGAGTACTATTTTTAAAATATTACTAACTCAAGACTTACAGTGAAGTTAAATAAAGCCTCCATAAGTTATTTTTTGAGAATAAAAATTTCATATTTATCCATGGAGGAAGAATAATGAAAAAAAGTATATTGAGTATCATAAGCACCGCGGTTTTGTTTACTGTGATGTCTAGTCCAGCTAAAGCTGCAGACTGTGGAGAAGTCTCTATTACAGAAATGAATTGGGCATCATCTCAAATTATTACAGAAGTCTCTAAATTCTTAATGGAACAAGGTTATGGCTGTAAAGTAACAAAGGTTCCATCGGCAACTGTTACTGCAGCTGCATCATTAGCAGAAACAGGCAAGCCAGACATAGCCACTGAAATGTGGGTTAATTCATCACCTGTTTATGAAAAACTAGAAAAAGAAGGCAAAGTTACTACTATCGCAAAGGTATTTAAAGACGGCGGTGAAGAAGGCTGGTGGATTCCAGAATACCTTGCCAAATCAAACCCTGAACTTACTAAAATTGAAGGTATTCTTGCCAATCCAGCTGCTGTAGGCGGTCGTTTCCATAACTGTCCTGTAGGATGGGGTTGTCGCATAGCAAATGACAACTATAAAATTGCTTATGGCCTAGAAAAAAGTGGTCTTGAAGTATTTGATCATGGTTCTGGTGAAACATTAGCGACATCAATTGGTGAAGCCTATACCGCTAAAAAACCTTGGTTCGGATATTATTGGGGTCCTACCGCAATTCTAGGTAAATTTAAAATGGTTAAGGTGGATGTCGGACCTTATGTGAAAGTTAATCATGATTGTGCTCAAAAGAAGGTATGTGAAAAACCTGGTAAATCAGCCTTTCCTTCTGCGCCCGTTGTGACAGGTATTACAAATGCATTTGCAAAATCTAATCCCGACATAACTGAACTAATGTCAAAAATCAGCTTTACTAATTTACAATTGAACACTGTTTTAGCATGGAAGAAAGACAACTCAGCCTCTGCAGAAGAGGCAGCAGTATCATTCATTCAAGGTAATAGTGATGTTTGGTCAAAATGGCTTAATGACTCAGCTAAAAAGAAGTTAGCTGGATTAATTAAATAAATTATTTATTCGTTTATTTATAAATATGAATATCGATGGATTTAAGTAAATATAACCATCGACGCTCTTAGTTTAGTTTTTCTCAAGTCTAGTTTATATTTAGTGTTTTGACTAAACCAAAACCCAGTGCTACGTTTAGTGAGTAATAAAAATTAGTTTGCAGGTCGCGCTAATGACAATGCACACAGATCTATTGTTATATAGTTACAAATTACATATCACAAATATGTAATTTCTTATTTTATCCTTGGAGGAAAGAAAATGAAGAAAATTTTGTTTAGTCTAATCAGTACCGCAGTTCTGTTTACTGCAATCCCAAGCACAGCTAATGCTGCTGCTCATTCAAAGTGTGGTGAAGTTACAATCACAGAGATGAACTGGGCATCTTCACAATTTATCACTGAAGTATCTAAGTTTTTAATGGAACAAGGCTACGGCTGTAAGGTAACAAAGGTTCCTTCAGCTACAGTTACTGCTGCAACTTCACTAGCTGAAACTGGCAAGCCAGATATCGCTACTGAGATGTGGTACAACAGTGCTCCTGTTTACGCAAAAATTGAAAAAGCAGGCAAAGTAAAAACTGTTGCTAATGTTTTCAGAGACGGTGCTGTTGAAGCTTGGTGGATTCCTAAATATCTAGCTGAATCAAACCCAGAGCTAACTAAAATCGATGCAATTCTTGCTAACCCAGCTGCTGTTGGCGGTCGTTTTCATAACTGTCCTGAAGGATGGGGTTGTCGTGTAGCAAATGACCATTATGTTAAAGCGTGGGATTTTAAAGGTAAGAATATGGAAGTATTCAACCACGGTTCTGGTGAAACACTAGCAACTTCTCTTGGTGAAGCTTACGAAAGCAAAAAGCCATGGTTCGGTTACTACTGGGGTCCTACAGCTATCCTAGGTAAGTACGATATGGTTAAAGTTGACGTTGGTCCAGTTAACGAAGAAATCCATAAATGTGCATCTAAGAAAGACTGTACTGATACACCTAAGAAGTCTGCTTACCCAGCGGCTAAAGTTGTAACAGGTGTTACAAATGCATTTGCTAAGTCTCATCCTGATATTACAGAGCTAATGTCAAAAATCAGCTTCACTAATGCTCAATTGAATACTGTTTTAGCATGGAAAAAAGACAACTCTGCTTCTGCTGAAGAAGCGGCGGTTTCATACATCCAAGGAAATAGCGATGTTTGGTCACAATGGCTTAACCCTGCTGCGAAAAAGAAACTAGCAGCATTGATTAAGTAAGTTATTTTGTAGTATCAAAGTCGATGTGCGAACTTGCTTCGCTCATCGACTTTTTTTTAATTAAAAAAATAGTTTAAAAGGAAATTAACATGGCGTTTTACGACTCTTTATTTAATGTTCTAGGCTTACGCGAATGGTGTGATAGCGCTGTAGTTAAGTCTGATACACCTAAGTCGATGGCAGAACTTTTAGCTAATGCCGCAGGTAAAGATAGTGTCGAAAGGCCTTGGTACGAGATTCCTTTCCCCTCATTAGACAATTTAAACCAAGCTTGTGATTCAATTGATCGTACTCGCGACATGACTAACGGCTTAGAAAGATTTTTCTTGGATGATTTAAAAGATCCATTAAAAGCGGTACTAGATCCACTAACACAGCCTTTGAGCTGGTTGCTCGATGGCTCTCTCTGGTTATTCACTAACACGCCGTGGTGGGTTTTAATTCCAATCGTATTATTTTTATCATTTAAAGTAACACGCTCTTGGCCGACAGTACTGTTAGTCGCGGTTACATTTGGTTTCTTTGCCTTTATCGATCATTACACTTACGCAATACAGACCTTGTCAATTATCTTTGTCTGCACGGTGTTATGTATTCTATTTGGAATACCCATTGGCATAGTAATGTCCAAAAATGATTGGTTCCAAAAGATTAATATCCCCATACTGGATATGTTACAAACTTTACCCTCATTCGTTTATTTGATTCCGTTAATTTTCCTATTCAGTGTGACTGAATCGAAATTGTACGGTATCGCTATTATGTTATACGCCATAGTGCCTGTAATACGCCTCACAGATTTGGGCATTAGATTAGTTGACAAAGATATTATTGAAGCAGCTGATGCATTCGGCATGAGTAAAAAACAAAAACTATTTGGGGTAGAAATCCCATTAGCACTTCCAACTATTATGGCTGGTATCAACCAAACTATAATGATGGCTTTGTCTATTTTAGTTATCGCATCATTAGTATCCGCTCCAGGTTTAGGTGTCTTGGTTCTTCGAGGTATCCGAAGTCTAGAATTAGGCGTCGGTCTTATTTCAGGCTTCTGTATTGTGTTACTAGCTGTGATGTTAGATCGCGTTAGTAAAAAAGCCTTATCTCGTATTAATGCATCACAGGATCACTAGTCATGTCTGATAACATAAAAATATCTATAAAATCACTTTATAAGATTTTTGGAACTAAGCCGAAATCTGTATTGCAAGCTGTTAAAGATGGCATGGGCAA
>CALISP010000124.1 GCA_938041705.1 uncultured Cocleimonas sp.
CGACAATAAAGCTGCGAATAAGAGTATTAGTAAAGTAATGCTATCCTGAAATTCTGATTAGTGTAAAACCTATACTTAGCATTAATTAAAACTAAGCTATTATTCTAATAAAAGAATAAATTAAAAAAGATTTCGCTAACAAAAAACCATATAACTGTTTGACTGTACTGTAAAAACGAAATTCTAACATTCTTCCTAAATATACTTAAATCTTTTAATTAAAAGTTAATCAAAACTTCTTATTTCGGCATCAAAATTATTAACCGTAAGTTTCAAAGAAAATGACAAGTGGAAGATGCTTATATTTACAAATAAATGTATAATTTAGTAGTAATTAAAGTGTATTGAATTTTACAATACAATACCTTGAACAAAGCTTTGTTTAGGTTCTGTTTTTTTACTAATACAAGCTAGCAATAACTTTAATGAAACTGTAGACTACCGCAAAATTCTGGGGTTTCTTTGCATTATAGAAGAACTTTTTTATTATCAATTTTCATATTTTTATTTGTTTACCGCAATTCAAGGATACTAGCCCACTAATCACATGATTATAGGCAGTACACTAGAGGAGGCTTCATGCCAAAAAACACTTTTTATAAGCAATTAACATCATTTGTCATTTCTTTGTTAAATCGCGTATCAAACTTGCACAAAGTGTATTTGTTACCGCTCCTGTTTACACCGCAACTAGCCTTAGCAGAACTAGGACTAAACCTTCCTGAAGGCGTTACTCCTATAAGTCGTGATATATATAGTTTACATATGACTATATTTTGGGTTTGTGTAGTCATTGCCGTTCTGGTTTTCGGTGCAATGGTTTATTCAATGATTTTTCACCGTAAATCTAAAGGTGCAGTCGCTGCCAACTTTCATGAGAATACAAAAGTTGAATTAGCATGGACGATTATTCCTCTGATAGTTCTTATTGTAATTGCAATACCTGCAACTAAAGTTATGGTCGATCTTGAAACAACTAATGAAGCTGATATGACGGTTAAGATTACTGGCTATCAATGGAAATGGCAGTACGAATACCTCGATAACGATGTAAGTTTCTTCAGTAGCCTTTCTGAAAATAACCGTAAAGAAATGGCTGACCCAGTTGCAAGAGCAAATGCTGAAAACTATCTTTTAGAAGTTGATAACCCCTTGGTACTTCCTGTAGGCAAGAAAATTCGTTTTCTAATGACGTCAAATGATGTTATTCACTCTTGGTGGATGAGAGACTTTGGTGTCAAGCAAGATGCAAATCCAGGTTATATTAATGATGCTTGGGCAACTATCGAAAAGCCAGGCACTTACCGTGGTCAATGTACTGAGCTTTGTGGTAAAGATCACGGCTTCATGCCTGTTGTGGTTATTGCTAAACCACAAGCTGAATACGATGCTTGGGTTGTTGAACAAGAAGCTAAACAAATAGCAATTGCTGAAGCAGCAAGTGGAACAAAGACTAAAGAAGAGTTAATGGTTCAAGGTCAAAAAATATACAGTTCAAATTGTGCAGCTTGTCACGGGGCTACTGGCGCAGGTGTACCAGGTGTATTCCCAGCTATAACTGGTAGTTCAATAGTTAATAACTCAGATACAGCTGCTCACATCAATATTTTATTAAATGGTGTTGCCGGTTCAGCTATGCAAGCATTCGGAAAACAACTTAATGACGGTGATATCGCATCTGTTATTACATACCAACGTAATGCTCTAGGCAACAGCGAAGGCACAGTTGTTCAACCATCAGATATCAAAGCTGCGAGATAGGAGATTTAATAATGTCTACAACTACAACTGATTTACAAGACGAAATCGAAAAAATTGACGGCCATGATTCACATGATGACCATCATCACGGACCTGAGCCAGGATTACTGCGCTGGGTAAAGACAACAAATCACAAAGATATAGGAACACTCTATATCTGGTTTGCATTCTCTATGCTTTTAATCGGTGGCGCTTTCGCCATGGTTATACGTGCTGAATTATTCCAGCCTGGCTTACAGCTAGTAGAGCCTCAATTCTTTAACCAAATGACAACCTTACATGGTTTGATAATGGTTTTTGGAGCGATCATGCCTGCTTTTGTTGGCTTAGCTAACTGGCAGATACCACTAATGATCGGCGCTAAAGATATGGCATTGCCGAGAATGAATAACTGGAGCTTCTGGATTCTTCCTTTTGCTGGAACTATGCTACTAAGCACTTTGTTCATGCAAGGTGGCGGTCCAGCTTTCGGTTGGACTTTCTACGCTCCTTTATCTACAACTTTTGCACCTGAAAGTACTGACTTCTTTATATTCGCAGTTCACATGCTTGGTTTCTCATCAATAATGGGCGCGATTAACGTAATCGCTACTATCTTGAATATGCGTGCTCCAGATATGAAATTAATGGATATGCCTTTATTCGTATGGACTTGGTTAATCACAGCGTTCTTATTGATTGCTGCAATGCCCGTTCTTGCTGGCGCTGTAACGATGATGCTTACTGACCGTAACTTCGGTACGAGTTTCTTTGATGCATCTGGTGGTGGTGATCCAGTTATGTTCCAGCACATCTTCTGGTTCTTTGGTCATCCTGAAGTGTACATCATGATTTTACCAGCATTTGGTATTGTCTCTCAGATCATTCCTACCTTTGCACGTAAACCATTATTTGGTTACAGTTCAATGGTATATGCAACAGCAGCAATTGCATTACTATCGTTCGTAGTATGGGGACATCATATGTTCCTTGTTGGTATGCCAATCGCTGGTCAGCTTTACTTTATGTATGCAACGATCTTGATCTCTGTACCAACAGGTGTGAAAGTCTTTAACTGGGTTACTACAATGTGGCGTGGTTCGTTGTCATTTGAAACCCCAATGTTATGGGCTGTTGCTTTTGTAATTCTCTTTACCATCGGTGGACTTTCAGGATTAATGCTTGGTATTGCGCCTGCTGACATTCAATACCATGACACATACTTTGTTGTAGCTCACTTTCACTATGTACTAGTAACAGGCGCTTTATTCTCAATCATTGCAGCTGTTTTCTACTGGTTACCAATGTGGTGTGGACGTATGTATAACGAGAAACTAGCAGTGATTCACTTCTGGTGGGCAATCATTTCTGTAAACGTATTGTTCTTCCCTCAGCATTTCTTAGGTCTTGCAGGTATGCCACGCCGTATTCCTGATTACTCACTTCAGTTTGCTGATTTCAATATGATTTCTAGTATTGGTGGTTTCGCATTCGGCCTATCTTTCATTATGTTAACCTACATTATTGTTGATTGTATTCGTAATGGTAAGCCAGTCGAAGGTGGCAGAGCTTGGGAAAGTGCAAGAGGTCTTGAATGGACACAAGGTGAGAAAGCTCAATACCATAGCTTTGACACTCCTCCATCAAGAGCAACTATTCTTGCTGAGTCTAGCCATATCTCTCACGAAGGTCAGCACTAAGCAATCATGGGAAAGTCAGTTGAAGAATTGCAGTCTATGACTGAAGAAGAGCTCCTGAAGCATCAGCGTAAGGGAGCTCGGATAACTGCTTTGATTGTTGCAATTTTAGCGTTGGGTGTTTTTTCTTTAACTCTTTATATGAAAGCTAAGGCGTCATAAACTAGACAATAATGAATAATCGTAACTCTAATATTTCAAAGGCTTTCTGGGCGAAATTATTTATAACGCCTGTATTGTTCTTTGCTTTTGCTTTTGCAATGGTACCGTTATATGACATATTTTGTGAAATAACGGGACTCAATGGTAAAACTAGTAGTGCAACATATGCTGCTGAAACTAGAACTATTGATACCAGCAGAAAAGTTACAGTTGATTTTACATCATTTTCCAATCCTGGTTTTCCTGTAAAGTTTTACCCTATGGTTAAAAAACTTGAGGTTATTCCTGGCAAGTTATATACGATGACTTATTACGCTGAAAATCGCTCAGATACAAAAATTGTAGGACAAGCAATACCAAGTGTGGCACCTGGATTAGCCGCATCTTACTTTAAAAAATTAGAATGTTTTTGTTTCAATCAACAAACGTTTGAACCAAAAGTACCGATAGAAATGCCTGTCCGGTTTTTTGTGGATAGCGATTTAGACAAAAACATTAAAAATATCACATTATCATATAACTTTTTAAAAGTTAAAAATGTTACAAAAGAAGTAGCAAAACTTTAACAGGAGAAGACCTAAATGCAGTCAAGACCAGATTATTATATTCCAAGTGGCAGTTACTGGCCTATTTTAGGCTCAGTTGGCTTATTCGCTATGCTAGGTGGATTTGCAGGCTCACTACATGGAAGCATCGTTGGTACAATAGGCCTAGTTCTAGGCCTTGGTATGATCATTTTTATGGTGTTTGGATGGATAGGACAAGTTGTTCATGAAAGTGAAAACGGCTACTACAACAAAGAAGTAGATATGTCTTTCAGAATGGGAATGGGTTGGTTTATATTCTCTGAAGTCATGTTCTTTGCGGCCTTTTTTGGCGCTTTATTCTACGCACGACAGTTATCAGTGCCTTGGTTGGCTGGAGAAGGAAATAACTTCTGGACTGGTGAACTACTATGGCCTGAATTCAAATCTATTTGGCCATTAGTTGCAATGCCTGATCCGACTAACTTCTCTATTCCTAAAGGAATCATTGGAGCTTGGGAATTACCTGCAATCAATACCTTATTACTATTAACTAGTGGTGCAACCCTTACATGGGCGCATTGGGCCTTGATGAATAAGAACCGCAATCAGTTAATAGCTGGATTGATGATAACAATCGTTTTAGGTATAACTTTCTTAGGTTTGCAGATTGAAGAATACTATTTAGCCTACACTACTCTCGACCTTAAATTAAGTTCAGGGATTTATGGTAGTACCTTTTTCATGCTTACAGGTTTCCACGGTTTTCACGTTACCTTAGGGGTAATAATGTTAATTGTAATCCTAATGCGATGTATTCGTGGTCACTTTAATATGGATCGCCATTTTGGATTTGAAGCAGTAGCTTGGTATTGGCACTTTGTTGACGTTGTTTGGTTGGGTCTATTTGTAGTTGTTTACTGGCTATAGAACCTAAGTAATACTGTTATTCATTATTAAAGAGCCAAGTTAAATGAAGTATTTAATATTATTGTTTTTTATCTTCATTGTTTATAGTCTTGGCTCTGCTTTGTACTACATGATGAAAGATAATGGTGGCTCTAAACGTATGGTGAAAGCACTAACTATGCGTATTAGTATTTCAATACTACTGTTTGTATTTATTATTTTTTCATTTTGGATGGGATGGATAAAACCGACAGGCGTGGCTTGAGTAATAGAATTAATGTCATTTGAGTTACAAATTGGACGTTACAAATTTGCACCTAAATTAATACCTGCGCTATTAGCCATAATTTTAATTCCCACCCTAGTCTCTTTGGGATTGTGGCAGTTAGATAGAGCAGATGAAAAGAGAGTCATAGATCAAGGTGTTAATGACGCTATAGCTAAACCAGCATTACAATTAAATGGTGCTGATTTAATTAAGCTAAATAAAGAAATATATCGTACTGCTAGCTTGATCGGTCAGTATGATATCGAACAACAGTTTCTATTAGATAATAGAACACATAAAGGTCAACCGGGTTATCACGTTCTAAGCCCTTTTTTGTTTGAACATAGTTCAGGAAATGATTCTCAACTAAGTTCGCCAAACAGTAAGACTACATATGGTGTTTTGATTAATAGAGGCTGGATTGGCTATCAAGGTACAAGAGATAAAATAGCCGATGTAAGTTTAAACAAGTTAATTACTGAGATTGCCGGATCAATTAAAAAGATCCCTCGATCAATCGTTTTAAAAGAAAAATCTGCAGATGGTTCATCAACTGATTTAATTTTTAGAACTGTAGATAAACAGCTCAAAGGAGTAAGTTTAATCCAATCTATCCAATTGGACAGATTAGGTAAAACACTTAACTATGAATTGTTACCCGTCATAATCGAATTAGACAAAGCTACTAAAGATGGTTTTGTAAGAGAATGGCATCCCTATTACGGCAGTATTGATAAACATAACGCATACGCATTACAGTGGTTTGCGATGGCATTAATATTGTTATTTTTATTTTTAAAGTTAAACATAAGAAAACGTTAAGACATATTTATAGGAGAACACCATGTCTGGTTCACATAAAGAATTCCCTAAAAAAGCTGTATTTGTTCAATTAGGATTAGCTGCTTTAGTTGGCATTGGGTTTTTAGCTGCTGATAAACCTGCAGTTCATGCCATGGGTGAAAAAGTTGTAAAGCCAATTGTTGCTGCTGCAGCTAAAGTACTTGCTCCTATTGGAAAAGTTGAAGTTAAAGAAGAATCTATGGCATCTGCTGCACGTTCAGGTGAAGAGATTTATGGAGCTACCTGTGGAGTATGTCATGATAATGGCGTTGCAGGCGCACCTAAGCTTGACGATACAGCATCATGGGAAACACGCCTTTCAGGTGGATATGCCGCCTTGGTAACATCTGCAATAAATGGTAAAGGTGGAATGCCTGCTCGTGGTGGAAATCCGGACATTACTGATTCTGAAATGGAATTAGTTGTTAGCCATATGATAAAAAAAGCAGGCATTGATCTAGTTCCTCG
>CALISP010000125.1 GCA_938041705.1 uncultured Cocleimonas sp.
TTTAGAGAAGATCTTTATTATCGCTTAAATGTTGTCATGTTAGAGCTACCACCTCTTCGAGACCGAAGAGCAGATATTCCCATGCTATTTCAACATTTCGTTTTAGTTGCTGCAGCACGAACACAAGCCGAAATGCCAGCCTTAGACTCAAATGCTGTTCAAGTGTTACTCAAGCATGACTGGCCAGGTAATATTCGTGAATTAAGGAATATTGCTGAACGCTATGTATTATTGGGCGAAAGTTTCAAATTTGATTTGAGTGCACTAATGCATTCGACTGAATCGCAAAATGGTTTAAGTTTACCCGACCAAGTCAGCAACTTTGAAAGAGCCGTCATTGAACAAACCCTGATAAATAACAACGGAGATTTGGCAGAAACAATGTCATCTCTGGGCTTACCTCGTAAAACTTTGTCTGATAAATTAAAAAAGTACCAACTAGAGCGAAAACAATACATTAAATAATTATGTGAAATTATACACATTGATGGCGGAAAACCGCCAGTTATACATAGCCTAATGGCGAGTCCTCGCCATTAACTTCTAATCATCCTTGGTTTATAACTAACGTAACTCAACTATTTTGAAAATAATAAATAGTAAATTCAGATACTTAAACCCTTCATAGAGATGAAAACCACTTGCAAATATAAGTTGGCACATTTACTGCTATGTTTAAGATGAATTATTAACCTTTTTTAATTACAAAATAATTCTCAATTCATTCAAGGAGTAAGAACATGAAAAGAACACTAATAGGTTTAGCCCTAACATCAGCATTAACATTATCTAGTACAGCAGCATTAGCTAATTGTGACTCTGGCGAGATTGTCATCAAATTCAGCCACGTGACTAATACTGACAAACACCCAAAAGGTATTGCAGCTACGTTGCTCGAAAAACGTGTTAACGAGGAAATGAATGGCAAAGCTTGCATGCAGGTATTCCCTAATTCAACGCTATACAACGACAAAAAAGTTCTAGAAGCAATGTTGAATGGAGATGTTCAATTAGCAGCGCCTTCTTTATCTAAGTTCGAGAAATTCACCAAGAAATTCCGTATTTTTGATTTGCCGTTTGTATTCTCAGATGTAGATGCAGTAGATCGTTTCCAAAATTCGCCAGATGGTGAAGCACTAAAAAATTCAATGAATCGCCGTGGTCTTAAAGGTATCGCTTTTTGGCATAATGGCATGAAGCAAATGTCTGCAAACCGCCCATTAATCAAACCTGAAGATGCAAAAGGACTTAAGTTTCGTGTTCAAGCATCTGATGTACTAGTTGCACAGTTTGAACAATTAGGTGCAAGCCCACAGAAAATGTCTTTCAAAGAAGTGTACGGTGGACTTCAGACTAAAGTTATAGATGGTCAAGAAAACACTTGGTCAAATATCTATGGTAAGAAGTTTTTCGAAGTACAGGATGGTACTACTGAGACTAATCACGGTATTTTAGATTACTTATTAGTAACTTCTGATTCTTGGTGGAAAGGTCTTCCTGCTGATGTTCGCACACAGCTTGCAGAAATCATTCGCGAAGTAACTGAAACACGTAACGCTGAATCAACCAAAGTTAACAATGCTAACAAAGCTAACGTGATCAAAGCTGGTGGTGTAGTAAACGCATTAACACCCGAGCAACGTCAAGCATGGGTTGATGCAATGAAACCTGTATGGAAGAAGTTCGAAGGTGATATTGGTGTTGATCTGATGAATGCTGCTCTAAAAGCAAATTCAGACATACCTACGAAATAATTATACGTTTTTATAATTGTTTTTATTTAATTAAGACGGCCAGTTTTCTGGTCGTTTTTTTTAACTCACCAAGTTAAAGGAATAACTTATGACTAATGAACCTTCATCAAAGCTCGGTCAAATTGTTGATGAGATAGAAGAAACGAGCATTGCTGTCTGCTTAGGTTTAATGACACTGATCACTTTTGCCAATGTAATCGCAAGGTATGTTTTTAATAGCAATATTTTATGGGCACTTGAACTTACAGTTTTCTTATTTGCATGGCTAATACTGATGGGGGCATCTTATGCCGTCAAAAAACATATTCATATAGGTGTAGATGTTGTCATTAACATGGTGTCGCCTTCAACTCGTAAAACCTTAGCGCTCATTGCTGTAGGCGCTTGTTTGGTTTATTCAATTCTATTATTGATTGGTTCTTGGAACTACTGGTATCCATTTGTTACAGAACGAGCTTGGCTAGAAACAGATGATATTCCGATGCCTCAGATGCTTTCATTCTTAGAAGGATGGCTAAATGAAGGTGAAAAGTACGAAAAAATCCCACGCTTTATTCCTTATCTTGCTTTACCTATTGGCATGGCTATATTTACATTCCGTTTTCTACAATTAGCATGGAAAATTTGGAAAGGTGATATCGACAAGATTATCGCCAGTCACGAAGTAGAAGAAGAATTACAAGAACTTGTGGATTCACTTCCAGAGAGTGATTCAACCGATGGTGTTGTTGCTAACAAGCTTTCAAATACGACAGAGACCTCAAAAGGAGACAAAGCCTAATGGATATTATATTTCTTTTCGTAATGGTTATTGGCTTTATGCTTATAGGCGTACCTGTCGCTATATCATTAGGTTTATCAAGCATCATATTTTTGATGATTCACTCAGACGCCTCACTGGCATCTGTTGCTCAGACCTTGTTTTCTGCATTTGAAGGTCACTACACCTTACTCGCAATTCCCTTTTTCATCCTTGCCTCAGTGTTTATGTCTACAGGTGGCGTGGCTAAACGAATCATCCGTTTTGCCATAGCCTGTGTAGGCTCTTTCCGTGGTGGCCTAGCAATGGCATCAGTTTTTGCGTGTATGATGTTTGCGGCTCTATCAGGCTCATCTCCAGCGACTGTTGTGGCCATAGGCTCAATCGTAATTGCAGGCATGGTTAAAGTCGGTTACACCAAAGAATTTGCTGCTGGCGTAATCTGTAATGCGGGAACCTTGGGTATCTTAATTCCACCCTCTATCGTTATGGTTGTATATGCAGCTGCAACTGATGTCTCTGTAGGTAGAATGTTCTTGGCAGGTGTAATTCCAGGTTTAATGGCCGGTGGCATGTTAATGATAGGTATCTATATTGTTGCCCGTTGGAAAAACCTTCCCGCACAACCTTGGGCTGGCTGGGCTGAGATATTCTCCTCTGCTAAAGATGCTATATGGGGCTTGATGCTAATCGTCATCATTTTGGGTGGTATTTACGGTGGTATTTTCACACCGACTGAAGCTGCAGCTGTTGCTGCTATTTATGCTTTTATTGTGGCTAACTTTGTTTATCAAGACATGGGACCTTTTAAAGAAAAGGGTCGCGGTGGCGTTATGGTCTTATGGCGTGGACTTTCAGTATTCTGGCATCGAGACACTAAAGAAAGCCTATTTGAAGCAGGCAAACTCACCATTATGTTGTTGTTTATTATTGCTAACGCTTTAATTTTAAAACATGTATTAACTGAAGAGCGAATTCCTCAAGCAATAACTGAAGGAATGCTAGCTGCTGGATTTGGACCTATTATGTTCCTCGTCATAGTGAATATCATCCTACTGATAGGTGGACAATTTATGGAGCCTTCAGGCTTATTGATTATTGTCGCACCGTTAGTATTCCCGATAGCTATGGAGCTGGGAATTGATCCTATTCACCTTGGTATCATCATGGTTGTAAACATGGAAATAGGCATGATTACACCACCAGTTGGACTTAATCTGTTTGTGACCGCAGGTGTTGCAGGCATGTCCATGTTAGGTGTGGTTAAAGCAGCTGCGCCTTGGTTAGGTATTATGTTCCTCTTCTTGATAATTGTTACTTACATTCCTTCGGTATCAACGTGGTTGCCTACCTTATTTATGGGCCCTGAATTGATTACTAAGTAGTAATATTTGCTTGATTAAATGACACCCCCCTACTTTATGGACTTTTTATAAACAAATAGTCATAAAGTAGGGGGGTGTCTTTTTTCTAGTAAGCTTAACTGTTCTGGCATATCTGGTGGGTTAAATTGCAAACCTAAACCAATCAATCTGACTGGTCGTTGCCCCCGTTGCCAAGCTTCTGAACACAAACGTTTATAAGCATCTTTATCTGGCTCTGTTCCTGCCATTTGAATGGTAGTAGTTTCAAAATCATCAAAGCGCAATTTAACAACCAAAGATTTGGCGAATAATCGTTGTTTTTGTTTGGCGCGTTTTAATCTGTTCAATAATTCTTCGTATATTTTATCGATCTCAAGCAAGCAACTTTCAAGATTAGGCAGATCTTTAGCAAAGGTATCTTCGACACTTAGTGACTTTCTAATCCAATCTGTTTCTACAGGACGGTTATCAATGCCCTTACTGTATTTATATAAACGTTCACCAAAACTTCCAAAATATTTATGTAAGCCTTCTTGCCCTAGTTCTTCTAAATCTCCACAAGTGATCAAACCTAATTCTGTCATGCGTTTTGCTGTGACTTTACCAACACCTGAAATTGCTTTTACAGGTAATTTTTTTACAAATGAGTCTACCTCGGCCGGAGTGATAACCTTTTGACCATTAGGTTTATTCCAATCACTTGCCACTTTAGCGAGAAATTTATTCGGAGCGATTCCAGCTGATGCAGTTATATTTTGTGACTCAAATATTCGTTGTCGAATTTTTTCTGCAATTAAGGTCGCACTTCCATTGCAATGTAATGAATCACTCACATCAAGATAAGCTTCATCTAAAGACAGGGGCTCTATAATATCTGTGAACTCATGAAAGATAGAATGGATAATTTTTGATACGGACTTATATAGATCCATATTTACAGGCGTTGTAATTAATTGCGGACATTTCTGAAAAGCTTGTGACATTGGCATCGCTGAATGCACCCCAAACTCACGTGCTTCATAATTACAAGCAGCGACTACACCACGACTATTTGGTCTCCCACCAACTGCTATAGGCTTACCTTTTAAAGATGGGTTTTCACGCATTTCAACTGCGGCATAAAAACAATCCATGTCGATATGGATTATTTTACGTTGGTTGAGGTTTTTGTTTGATGATGCTGATTTTGGTGATGTTGATGTAGACGTGGATTTATTCTCAGGTGCAACAATACTGGCTATAACGCCTTCAGTATTATCAATATTACCGTCGCTATCAGTGGACACTACCTGTTCCATTGGTGTCAGTAAGATTAATATTTACATCTGCTTCAGTAAAAATCCGAGCTACATCGACACTATCTAGAACATAGTGGGTGTTACAAAAATCACAATCAATAGAAATACTCTCTTGCTCTTCGATAATTGAATTGGCTTCTTCTTCACCAATTGAATGTACCGTATTTTCAATTTTTTCTTGTGAACAAGTGCATTCAAAACGAACTGGTTTAGCGTCATAGATGCGTAAATTTTCTTCGTGATAAAGTCTATGTAATAAATCTTGAGCAGGTAATCCAAGCAACTCTTCATCTTTAACAGTATCGGCAAGAATGGTTGCATGATTCCAGCCTTCTGACTGGCTTATACTTTTTGTTGCATCCATAGTTTCATTATCTTCTGATGGTAAACTTTGAAGCATTAAACCTGCCGCAGTATTATCATCAACTGCTAACCATAAACGAGTATTCAACTGTTCTGATTGTGCAAAATATTGGGTAAAACACTCTGCTAAAGAATCTCCTTCCAAAGATACTAAGCTTTGATAACGCTCGCCTTGATTAGAGCTTGGCTCGACACTAATTGCCATGGTGCCTTGTTTAGTATTTGTATTCGCTGGCTGAAAAAGATCACTGAAAGTGGCTTCAGGGTGAATCTCTCCTTCCCAATTAGCTAGGCCACGAACTGCGCCATCTGAAGTAGCTTGAACAACTAACATTGATACAGGTGAAGTACCGTGAATCTGCAACACTAAAGAACCATCAAATTTCAGTGAATCAGCCAATAAGCCAATCGCAACTAATGCTTCGCCTAGTACTTGCTTTATAGCAGGAGGATAATCAGTTGTACTTTGAATTTCTTTCCAAGACTGACTTAAAGAAAGCCATTCTCCTCGGACATGGAGGTTTTCTAATTGAAAGCGATGAAGGACGTCAGACATATTTAAATTCGTATTAAACAAATTCAAATATTAACGCAGGTAGAAAAATTACAGAACAATTATTACTTAGTATTAGAAATTACATTTCTAAATCATAATTAAAACTGACTAAATTTTATTTTTTTTATTTCCAGGGAAAATGACTACAGATTCTTGCTCATTGAAATCTATATCACCTATTTCAACAGATCTTTTATCATTACCCTTCTTTGCTTGATACATACGGTGATCTGCAATACTAATCAAAGATTCAATGTTATTTCCATGAATTGGATATGCAGCAACACCTATACTTGCTCCTACTTTAACCCTCAGACCTTCTACATTCATTGATTGAGAAATAACATCAACAAATTTATTGGCCATTCCTTCAATTTCACCTAAATTTTCCTTATCCATCATCAAGCCCATCAAATACTCATCTCCACCTAAACGAGATAAATGATCACCCTGACGAATAGCTAACTCAAGACGTTTTGCTACGATAAGAAGAACTTCGTCGCCTGCATTGTGTCCATAAACATCATTGATTTGTTTAAATCCATTTAAGTCTATAAACATAACCACTAATACTTTGTTCTTTTGATGCGCAATTTCAAGAGATTTATTCAACAACTCCATCATGTAACGGCGATTAGGTAAATCAGTTAAAGCATCATGATTAGCTAGATATTCATTATCACTGGCCTCTTCAGATTTTTTATCGTATGCATCTTTCAATGATCTGTGTAGAAAAAAGTTTTTCCTGAGATGATTATCTCTTAAACTCTGCGCTGTAATTCCCAAGATTATTGCACTTGTGAAATAAAACATATTGATAATAACTGCTACTGAAGTTCCATTACCTATGAAGTCTCTAACATAAGTTTCTATATATAAATATCCCAATAATGCAGAAAATGCTAGTAAACCACTGCATAGAGGACTTATATGAGTCATCGAAAAAACTGTAATCATTATAATGATAAGTCCAGCATAATATGTGTTAAAAGCTGGATCTGAAGGTGAAGCTAGATAAATCATCGCTTCAACCCCAGCGATGCAGGTCAAGAACATTACAATTTGAATGGGTCTGTAGTATTTGAGATACTTATCTGTATAGGTTAACAAGTAACTTATTATAAGAACTCCCATTCCTATAGCACGAATTATCATGGCCTCTGTGAATACTGACTTAAGCGCGAAATAATCGACTACTGCAAAGGCGCCATAGATAGCAAACCCCAGTAAACCAATTACTCTGGCTAAGGATATTTTCTCGTCCGCTAAAAACTCTTGATAATCAGACCTCAAAGAGCTTTCAACTTTATTATTATTAAATCTAAACATAGAGTTAGGTGTACTTTTAAAAAATTATTATTATTATTGTCTGTATAAAGCAACAACTTGATAAAATAATCTTAAGCCACTAGGTTCAGAAAGTATAACCTTTTCAGATAAATGGGTATTATAGTGCTTGAGAGATAATTACTTTTCCAAATGTAAAAATAAATTCACTCCTGTTTCTTCTTTATCAACTCTTATATTTTCTCTTGGAATGCCAGCTTTAAGAGCTAATTCAATCAATTCGTCTTCACTTCTATGATGAAGATACCATTGACAGACAACTTCTTGCACTCCACGGCTAGTGTTATATGGAGAAAAATTACCAATTACTAGTTCACCTTTTAGAGCTAAAAGCGCATACATTCTATTTACTAATCTAACAAACAACTTATCTGAAAAATAATCAAATAATCCCGCTGACCAGATTAAATTATATCTCGATTCTGTTGAGTATCTAAATGCATTTCTATGGATAAAGGTTAACTGTTCATAATATGCATCACAAATAGCTGCCCCATATTCTAAAGCATTTGCATCCAAATCAAGGCAATCAAATTTGATATTAGAGTTTGGATTACTGACTAAATATTCATAAAGATCTGTACACGGACCGCTGGCTAAATTTAACACCAAATTTTGATCGTTCTTAGAAGTGAGCTTTACCAGTTGATTCTTTAGATATTCCTTTCTATTTCTCACAGCCTGCGGCGCATCTAAGTAATGATAGTACTTATCCCACTTATAGTACTTAGGGTCTTTAGAATGCCATTTAGTATATATTCTATCTATTAACTCGTGGTCACCTGCATAACCATGGGGTTTCAAGAATGAAAAGCCCAACATTGAATCTAGGCTCATCAAAGGCTTAATTTTTTCATGAAACTGTGATTCTTCTGAAACTGTCAGCTTGGCTTTCATTAATTGATCACAAGCACTCGTCATTATTTGATAATCTTTCTCTTCAGGCCCACCTTTTAATATAATACCTTCTAAAGTACTGAGAATCTGTTCAAAAGTCCCTTTACTGAGCTTTAATTCTTCGTGAGGATATGCCATAACTTCTCCTTGTATAGGCCATAAATTTGTTACGACTTAAAACATAAGCCTTTAAAACACAATAACTTAGACTATCAAAAATCAATCAAGACTACAGATAAGAGGTAGGTTTAAATAGACACCAAGTTGATCAATAACTTAATACTGAAAAACTGCTACAAATCACGCATAGCTATACCTGCCAATGGTTTTATTTGCATGAACGTAGTGAGCTAACGTAATTATTTATAGTAAATGCAATTACTAAATCAATGGATTATTTAGTTTTATTACCACAGAAGCACCATTACCGTCAAAAGAACGTTATTAAGCAAGTGATTTATCGAAAGAGATTAATCATCGAAAGATGGTTATTTTAAAATCGATTTAACGATTTATTTGCTTATATGCAAGAACAAATTAACGTCTGCATTTTGTGACCAAATTTCTATTTTATTTCTTGGAATACCTGCTGTTAGAGCTAATTCAACTAATTGAGTCTCTGACCTATGATGCAAACCCCATTGACACAGTACTTCTATAATACCTCTGCTGGAATTGTTCTCAGAGAAGTTGGCTACTATGAGCTTTCCGCCTTTGTTAAGTAGCTTGAAGTATTTTCTTAACAGAATGACAAATAACTTATCATTGAAATAATCAAAAAGTCCTGCTGACCAGATGAA